>NZ_JBHXLV010000154.1:0-15739 GCF_042721685.1 Streptomyces sp. NPDC058459
CTCCGGGGTCGGAGCCCGCGCCGCACTCTGGGTCGGGCCGCCGTCTCTCGGGCGGGCCCGCCGTCACCTCACCGGCTCAGCGGGGGACCCGGCTCCGGGGTGGGGGCGGGTTCCGGGCCCGGCGGGATGGGCGACGGGGCGGGGCCGGGAGGTACCGGGCCCGGCTGGGGCGGGCCGGGGGCCGGAGGGGTCGGCTCGGGGCCGGGCTGGGGCGTCGGCACCGGCGTCGGGTACGGGTCCGGCGGCGTGGGGCCGGGGCCAGGGTCGGGCGCCGGGGGTACGGGTTCGGGGTTCGGCCGGGTCATGACTGCCTCCGTGTGGTCGCCGGACTTCGTGGTGACCACCTCCCGACTACCCGCCGTACCCCGCTCCACTCCCCCGCGATCAACGACCGGCGCGCAGCCGCTCCTTCGCGGCGGCGACCAGGGCGGGATCGGCGGCGGGCGCCTCGTCCGGATGCCGCTCGGCCCAGGCGACGACGTACGGGCACAGCGGAGCGACGGGCACGCCCTCCCGCCCGGCGAGCGTGTACAGCTCGCGGGCGAGTGAGCCCGCGATGCCCTTGCCCTCGTGGGCGGGCTCCACGATCGTGTGGACGGGGACCAGGGCGCGCGCGGGTGAGTCCAGTACGAAGTACTCGATGTGCCCGACGACTTCGCCTCCGGCGAGGGCCTCAAGGCGGCCGGCCGGCCGGTCGTCACGGATCTCGACATCACTCATGGGCACACACGCTCCTGGTAGTCGTCCACGGTCAGGCCGACACGGCCTGCGGGCTGCGCCGCTGGTCCGAACCGGGCACCGGCTCGGACGGGTCGGCGCCGAGGGACACGATCCGGTTCTCCCCGTCGACATGCACGATCCGGGGCACGAGCTCCCGCGCCTCGGCGTCGGAGACCTGGGCGTAGCTGATGAGGATCACCAGGTCACCGGGGTGCACGAGGTGCGCCGCGGCCCCGTTGATCCCGATCACCCCGGACCCTCGCTCGCCCTCGATGACGTACGTCTCCAGCCGGGCCCCGTTGCTGACGTCGACGATGTGCACCAGCTCGCCGGGCAGCAGATCGGCCGCGTCCAGCAGGTCGGCGTCGATGGTCACCGATCCGACATAGTGCAGGTCGGCCTGGGTGACGGTGGCGCGGTGGATCTTGGACTTGAACATGGTACGCATCATCGGGGCACTCCCACAAGATAGGCTCCCTGCCGGCGTTTTTGCAGGTCAAGGGCTGTTTCCACATTCTACAGCGAGTCGCGTGCACGGGGCAGCCGTCCCCAGGTTTTTCTGACGCCCCGTCAGGTAGGGAACGAGGACTTCGCCCGCTCTCACGGACCCCGCCGGATGGCGCCCAAGCCTACCGAGCACCCGGGGAAGGACGTCCGTGATCACCGTCACGCGGCGCTCAGGAGCGAGGGTGCTCGTCCGGTCGTCACAACCGGTCAGAGACCGGCACCCCCACCGACCGCTCAACTGCCGGCGCCGCCGACTGTCGACGCGGCCACGCCGGAATCGGCTGCGAGGCAGGTCCCGCATCCGCCCGGCCCCCCACCATCGAAGAGGTATGCGTGAGGAACGACATCAGGGACCCCCCGCACGCCGTCGTCTCCGGTGCCAGCATCGCCGGTCTCTCCGCCGCCTACTGGCTGCGCCGCACCGGCTGGCAGGTCACCGTGATCGAGCGTGCGCCGGGCTTCCGTGACGGTGGGCAGAACGTCGACGTCCGGGGTGTCGGGCGCGAGGTGCTGACGCGGATGGGGCTCTTCGACGTGGTGAAGGGGCTGAACACCACCGAGACGAGCGCGGTCCTGGTGGACGGGCGGGGCAGGGTGACCGCCGAGCTGCCCTCCGACGGCCCGGACGGCGCCACCGCCGAACTGGAGATCCTGCGCGGGGACTTCGCCCGCGCGCTCCTCGACCACCTGCCCGAAGGCGTGGAGACCCGCTACGGCGACACCATCACCGGCACCGCCGAGGACGAGGACGCGATCACCGTGTCCACGTACTCCGGCCGGGTCCTCCGCGCGGACCTCCTCGTACTCGCCGAAGGGGTGCGTTCGGCCACGCGGGACCGGCTGTTCGACGGGCTGGTGGAGCGGCGTGCGCTCGGGGTCAACATGGTGTTCGGCACGATCCCGCGTACCGCCGGCGACGACGACCGCTGGCGCTGGTACAGCACGGTCGGCGGGCGTCAGGTCCATCTGCGGCCCGACAACCACGGCACCATCCGCGCCATCCTGTCCTACCCCCGCGACGAGGATCTCGCCTCGCTCGACCGCGCCGAGGCGCTGGCGCGGGTCCGTGCCCGGTACGCCGGCGCCGGCTGGGAGGCAGGGCGCGTCCTGGACGGGTTCGACGCCTCCGAGGACGTCTACGTCGACCATCTCACCCAGATCCGCATGCCCACCTGGCACCGCGGCCGGGTCTGTCTCGTGGGCGACGCCGCCTGGTGCGTCACCCCGATGGGAGGCGGCGGCGCCTCACTCGCGCTGACCAGCGGCTACGTCCTCGCCGCCAGCCTGTCGTCCCACGCCGACACCGAGAGCGCCCTCACCGCGTACGAGGCGTGGATGCGGCCCCTCGTCGACTCCACACAGAGACTCCCGCCCGGTGTCGTCCGCCTCGCCCACCCCCGGACCCGGCTCGGGCTGGCCCTGCGCACGCTCGTCGTCAGGTCCCTCTCCTCGCCGCTCCTCGCACCGGTCGCCGCGCGGCTCACCCAGGTCGCCGGCACGGACCGGCCGCTGCCGCCGCTCGCCTGAGTCAGCGGGGCGTCGGGGCCCAGCCGGGCCCCGCCTGGCGCTGCCGGCGCGTGGCGAGGATGTGGTTCACGAGCAGCGGGCGGGGAGTCGGCGAAGCTCAGGTGCCGCGGGCCGTACACGAGCGGGCCGGGAGTGAGCCGCAGCACGTCGGCCGTCGCGCATCAGCTAGGGAGATGTTCCCGAGGCCGGGCGTCCGGTCGTACGGCGGTGGGGGCGCTCCGGCCCGGGGTGCCCCCGTGCACGATGCTGGAGGCATGCGTGCCGCCCGTCTGATCCGCATGGCCCTGCTCGTCCAGTCCAGCCCCGGCCTGACGGCCGACGCCCTCGCCCGTGAACTGGGCGTCTCCCGGCGTACGGTGATCCGCGACGCCCAGGCCCTCCAGGAGGCAGGCGTCCCCATCCGCGCCGAACGCGGCCGTGCGGGCGGCTATCACCTCGCGCCGGGTCACCGCACCCGGCTCACCACCCTGCACCCCACCGAGGCCGAGACGCTCTACCTCTCGGGCCTGCCCACCGCCCTGCGCGACCTCGGCCTGTCCGACGCGGCGGACACCGCCCGGCTGAAACTCTCCGCCACCCTGCTCCCGTCACTCCGCGCGGCGGCCGAGTCCTCGGTGCGCCGCTTCCACCTGGACGCCCCGGCCTGGTTCCGCGAACCGTCCGCGCCCGACCTGCTGCCGGAACTGGCCCGCGCGGTGTGGGCGGACCGCACGGTCCGGATCACCTACGCGCGACCGGACGGGGACGACGCGGTGACCCGTCTGCTGGAGCCGTACGGGCTCGTCCTGAAGGCGGGGGTCTGGTACGTCGTGGGCCGGGTCCCGGCCGGGCGGAACGGCACCTGGCGCACGTACCGCGCCGACCGGGTCACGGCACTCTCCCCCACCGAGGACGAGCCTTTCGTCCGCGATCCCGACTTCGATCTGACCGCGTACTGGCGTGCCAACGCCGCCGAGTTCGCCCGGACGCTGCTGCGGACGACGGCCACCCTGCGTCTGACCGGGCGCGGTCTCGGCCGCCTGCCCGCCGTCGCGGACCCGGCCGGGGTGGCCGCGGCGCTGGCGTCGGCGAGCGCGCCGGACGCCGCCGGCCGGGTCACGCTGGAGTTGCCGGTGGAGTCGGAGGAGGTCGCGTTCGCGCAGCTCAGCGGGTTGGGAGGAGAGGTGGAGGTGCTGGCCCCGGAGGGCCTGCGCGCCCGCTTCCGCGAGCAGGCGCGGGTGCTCGCCGCGCTGTACGGCGGGGCCGGTCAGCGGTAGTCGTCGGGCGTGCCCTCCTTGCCGCCGAACTTGACCTCCTCGAAGTAGGCCCAGGCGTCCGGCCGGCTGCCGTCGATGTCATCGACGTCGTAGGTCCTGGCGAGTTCCGCGCTGGAGGTGGACCCGCCGTTCCAGCGGGCGGCGCGGCCGGGGTCGGCGGCGAGGGCGGCGATCCCCCGGGCGAGGTAGGCGGGCGACTCGGCGGTGGCGAAGTCGGGTTCCTGGGCGGCCGCGTCACGCCAGTTCTCCTCGGTCACGCCGAAGTGGCCGAGCATCTGCTCGGAGCGGAGGAAGCCGGGCGTGACGGCGACGGCCGTGCCGCCGTACTCCGCGAGTTCCTCGCCCAGGCCGAAGGCGATGCGGATGGGGGCGTTCTTGGCGAGGTCGTAGTAGAGGTTCTCGCGGTAGCGGCGGTTGTGGACGGCAGTGCCGTCGGTGACCTCCACGTGCAGCGGGGCGTCGGAGCGGATCAGGAGCGGGAGGGCGAGCGCGGCGGTGATCACGTGCGAGCGCACGCCGAGTTCGAGGATGCGCAGGCCGTCGTCGAGGGGCGTCTCCCAGCTCTTCTTGCCGAAGACGGAGTTGACGAGGAGGTGTTCGCCGCCCCAGAGGTCGTTGACGAGGATGTCGAGCCGTCCCTGCTCGCGGTCGATCCGCCCGACGAGCGCGCGGACCTGGTCGGGGTCCAGATGGTCGGTGGGTACGGCGATCCCGGTGCCCCCGGCCGCCGTGACCAGCTCCGCCGTCTCCTCGATGGTCTCGGTGTCCCGCCCGACCTCGCTGGTCCGCTCGCGGGTGGTGCGTCCGGTGACGTAGACGGTGGCTCCGGCCCGGCCCAGTTCGACGGCAATCGCCCGCCCGGCGCCCCGGGTGGCCCCGGCGACGAGGGCGATCCGGCCGGCGAGCTGGTTGTTCAGGTCTGTGGTCATGCTTCCACGGTGCACGTCAAAGGTGACAGATCCCGTCACCTTTTCTCCCGCGCGCCCTCATTTTTCCTGGCTGACCACCGGGCCCGTGCTGAACCAGGTGCCGGCCATGCTGTTCCTTCCGGTCAAGCCGGCTTACGGCGGCAGGACTTCGGGTGGGCTTCGAGGCGAGTGCGACGGTCAGGCGGAGTGGATGGACCGCACCTCGTAGGTGACCGTGCGGCTCGGGACGGGGCCCCGGCAGGTGAGGCGGTGGGGGGCCGTGCGGTGGGCGTGCACCTCGATGTCGAAGGCGGTCGGGCGGGGCGCGTGGAGTTCGACGCGGATACGCCAGTCGTCGCCGTCGCGGGCGGTGCCGCTGACCGTGTAGTCGTGCCGCCCGGCCGGGCCGAAGCGGGCGAGCAGGGCGGCGACGGCGACCTGCTGCGGCGGGTTGAGGTCGGTGTACCCGCGCAGGAAGTCGGGGTGGATGCGTCCGGCGAGGTGTTCCTCGACCGCCCGCACGGCCGAAGTGGGGTCGAGATCGCCGTAGTACACCCCGTCGGGCACGACGACGACGTTGGCGGCGAACCGGTCCCCGCCCACGTGGGTGCACTCCCAGACGAGGTTGGGCCAGCGTTCGCTGAGCGCCCGCGCCACGGGCCGGCCGCGCACGGCGCAGCAGATGTCGTGCTGCCCGTGGACACAGACCAGGACGACGGGCGGCCGGTCGAGGGAGCCCGGTGAGCCCGGTGAGTTCAGGGCCTCGGCGATCTCCACGAGGTCCTGGTCACTGCTCCAGGTGCCCCAGCGCTGGCGGTAGGCGCCCGACCGCTCGTAGTGCACCACGGCCCACCGGCCGGGCCCCTCGGGTCTGGGACGGGCGAGGCGCCTGATCAGGAAGATACGGGCCCGGACCGCGTGGGCGGCCGCCCAGACGTGGGCCTTGACCAGCGGGTCGAGGTCGATGCCGTCGTAGCCGTCGGGCGGCCAGGCGCCCCGGTACTCGATCAGCACCCAGACCGTGCCGCGCGGCGCGGTGCCCGCGAGGGAGTCGCCGCGTATCCGGGCGGCGTCGGCGCAGAAGAACCGGTCCGTGGTGGTCACCGGGCGGCTACTGTCCGCCCGGCACCAGTACGCCCGCGCGGAGCAGCCGTCCGGCGAGGGGGAGCCCGAGGTCACCGGCGGTACGCGTCTCGCCGGCCAGCAGGCCTGCCAGCAGGGGCAGTTCGGTCTCGGGGAAGTCGAGCCAGCCGACCCGTGTCGTCAGGCGTGCCCCTTCCAGTCGTGCCGCCAGCGCGTCACGCAGCCGTACGGGCGACTCGGGCGCGAGCGCGTCCACGGCGGCGAGCTGGGCCAGCGGTCCGAGCGGTGCCGGCCGGCCCTGGCCGCGCCGGGTGCGGTGGAACAGCGGGGCGGGGTCGGCGCCGTGGACGCCCTCGGCGAGGCGTTCGCGGACGCCGTCGAGCACCTCGGCCGTGGCGTCGGCGCCCAGGGGCAGCGAGGCGCGGGCCCAGGGGTCGTCGCGCAGCGCGGCCAGCGCGGTCTCGGCCAGCTGCTCGGCCAGCGCGTAGCGGGTCCACACATGGACGCCCAGGGTCAGGTGGATGGAGACCTCGCCCTTCGCACGGGCGGCGTGCAGCCAGCCGCGCGGCAGATAGAGGACGTCCCCGGGCTCCAGCACGGTGTCGATGTACGCGGGCCCCTCTGCCGCCTCGGCGACTGCGGCCCGGTGGCCGGTCCAGGGCTGGTCCCTGAGCGGGTCGCGGTGGACGGGCTCGTGGACGAGCCAGCGTTTGCTGCCCTGGATCTGGACGACGAACACGTCGTGGACGTCGTAGTGGTCGTCGAAGCCCTGGCTCTGCGGCGGGGTGATGTAGGCGTTGGCCTGCACCGGGTGCCCCAGCTCGGCGCTCAGCCCGGCGCACAGTTCCCCGACGGGCGCCCAGGTGCGCTGGAGGGCTTGGAGGACGAGCGTGGCGCCGTCGGCGAACAGCCGCCACAGGGCGGTGTCGTCGAGCTGGTCGGAGACAGTGGCGCCGACGCCGCCGGGCGAGGTGTAGGACGACTCGGGGAGCACGGTGCCGTCCTTGGCGACCCGGAGGAAGGGCGTGCGCAGGCCCCGGCGTGAGAGGAGTTCGTCCACCGCGCCGGCGTCGAACACGTCGGAGAAGTCGCTCGCGCGGCGGGTGAGCAGCGCGGTGCGCGACCAGACGTCCCGCGCGAAGTCGCCGGGACGGAGGCCGGTCAGACGGCGCTCCAGTGTCCCGGCACCCGCGAGGGCGCCGGGATCACCGGAGTCGCCGGCCGGGCCGGTCAAGCGCCGCCGTCCGCACCGCCGTCGGCTCCGCCGTCGTGAACGCCGGGTACGCCCGCCGCGCCACCGTCGGCCGGGCCCTCGGCACCCTCGTCCGCGCCGTGGTCGGCGCCGTGGTCGGCGTCGTGGTCCGCGCTGCCGTCGGCTCCGCCGTCGTGGACACCGGGTACGCCCGCCGCGCCGCCGTCCGCGGGACCTTCGGCGCTGCCGTCCGCACCGCCGTCGTGCACGCCGGGCTCGCCGGCCGCGCCGCCGTCCGCGGGACCCTCGTGCTGGTGATCGGAAGTAGCCACAGTTCCTCCTCGCCGTCGCCGTGGTGTGGGCCCCGCCGCCCGGTCCACTCGGCCGGGCGGTCTCCCCGGCGGTGCGCAGGCACGCCGGCCGGGCCTCTACGACTACCGTCACCCAGATCCCGGCCGTCTGCATCCGGTGGGCCGCGACGGGCACCCGGGACGGCGGCTCAGCCCGCCGCGGCGTCCGTGCCGCGCGGCCTGCCGCCCTGCGCCAGCGCGTCGGCGGCCCGGCCATGGCGCTCGCGGTAGCGGCGCAGGTACGAGCGGGCCATCGGCCCCGGGGGCACGCCCCGCGCGAAGGCCCGCATGTTCCGTTCGCCCGCGTTGTAGCCGAGGGCGAGGAGTTCGTCGCGGGTGTAGCGGCTCACATGGCGCGAGGGCAGCGCCCGGTCGAGGTCCCGCAGGTGCAGGGCCGCGACGCGGACGGCGAACGCGGGATCGTCCCGCAGGTCCTGCCAGCGCCCCGACAGACCGTAGCCGCGCCGGACCGACTCGAAGGCGGCGCGGTGCATGTTGGCCACACCGAAAGAGGCACCGGGCTTCCACCACTGCCAGAGCCGTTCCAGCAGCGGGTGGTGCGGTTTGTACGCCTCGTTGTGCAGGACGGTCATCAGCAGCACCGGCGACACCCCGGCCGCCTCCGCGCCACGGGCCACGGTCCCGGCGTAGTCGGCCGGGTCGTAGCCGCCGGGCAGCAGGGGCGGTGTCGGGGCGTGGCCGGTCCCGTCCGGCGCCGGAGTCGGTCTTCTGTCCATGAGCACGGCCTTTCCCTGCCACCAGCCGGACGGCGGAACGCCCGCCGCCCTCTGGCCCCCAGGTGCCCGTGCGCCCCGGCCTCAATCCTGCCGGTCACCCACGCGGCCGACCCCGGCGTGCACCCGGTACTCCGTAGGGTTGTCCGGCAGGGTGCCGGCGGGTCCGGGCGCCACAGGGCAACGTGGACCACGCCAGGCTGAGCCGTCTCAAGAGCTGGGCCGTCTGAGGGCTCGGCGCCTCACGGGCCCAGTGTCGCCCAGACCGCGTTGCCGCTGGTGAGCCTGGACAGGTCGACGCCCCAGGAGTCGGCGAACTGCTCGACGAGCAGGAGTCCCCGCCCGCCCTCGTCGTCTGGTCCGGGTTCGCACCGGGTGAGGCCCCGGCCGGAGTAGTCGTGGTCGTGCACCTCGATGCGCAGACGGCCGGGGGCGATGAGGCCGATGCCGCACTGGATGCGCACACTGGAGGTGTGCAGGACCGCGTTGGTGGTGAGTTCGGACACCAGCAGCACGGCGTCCGCCCGCAGTGCTTCGGGCAGCGGCCACCCGCTCAGCCGGTCCCGCACGGAGCGGCGGGCGATCCGGACGCTGGAATGGTGCGATCGCAAAGTGATCCAGTGTGTCTGGTCCGGATCCGCGATGTCCAACAGGTCCGGTGACGAGGTCGTGGTGGGGGTCACGATGATTGCCTTCCGTGAGGCGGTCACTCAAGTAACTATGCTCGCAACCGAGTTCGGGCTGCAACCGACTCCCTGATAATTACAGAGAGCCGCTATCCATCTGGTTGATTCACCAACTCCCTGCCACAATCGCAAGAGTGACAGCCCATCAGGAGGTAGGGCGTGAGTGAAGGCCGTTCGAGCGCGAGCAGCGCCGGCAGTGCGCCCACCGTGCTCCGCATGGTCCTGGGCCGCAGGCTGCAGGAGCGGCGTCAGGAGGCGCGCGTCTCGCTGGAGGACGCGGCGCGGGCGCTCAGGGTCACGGCCCTGACCATCCGCCGGCTGGAGAAGGCGGAGGTGGCGCTCAAGCCCCTCTACGTGGAGAAGCTGCTCGAGACGTACGGCGCCGGCCGGCAGGAGCGGGACGAGTTCGTCGCCTTCGCCGAGCGGGCCAACCAACCCGGCTGGTGGCACGCCTACCGCGATGTGGTGCCGGGCTGGTTCAGCGCGTACGTGAGCCTGGAGACCGGCGCCAAGACCCTGCGCACCTACGAGCCGCACTACGTGACCGGCCTGCTCCAGACCCACGCGTACGCACGCGGTGTGCTCGGCGGCGGGTTCCCGAACGACAGTGACGAAGATCTGACGCGCCGGGTGGACCTGCGGCTGCGCCGCAGCGCCCTGCTGGAGCGCGCCGACTCGCCGACGCTGTGGGTGGTGATGGAGGAGGCCGTCCTGCACCGGGTGGTGGGCGGGCCCGAGGTGATGCGGGAGCAGCTCGACCGGCTGCTGGAGCTCTCGGAGCTGCCGCATGTCAGCGTCGACATCGTGCCGTTCACCGCCGGTGCCCATGTGGGGGCGTGCGCGCCGTTCACGTACTTCCGGTTCGAGGAGCCGGAACTGCCGGACATCGTCTACAGCGAGATCCTGTGCGGCGCGATGTACCTGGACCAGCGCTCCGACGTCGTCGCCCATCTGGAGGCGCACAACCGCATGTCCCTGCTGTCCTCCGACGCGCAGAGCAGGGCGCTGCTGAACCGCATGCGCAAGGAGTACTCATGACCACCATCGACGGGCGTGGCCACGCCTACAACGGCATGCCCGCCTCCGACCTGGGCGAGCAGGGCTGGGAGTCGCCCTGGAGCGGTCCGAACGGCGGGCAGTGCGTGCAGACCAAGCGGCTCGCCGACGGCCGGGTGGCGCTGCGCCAGTCGACCGATCCGGCCGGGCCCGCGCTGATCTACACCCCGGAGGAGATCACCGCATTCGTCGCGGGGGTCAAGCGGGGCCTCGCCGACCATCTGACCGACGGCTGACTCCACCCCCACGCTTCTCCCCCACGACACACCGAAGAGGGCAGGATGACCAACTCACACGCGGCGCGGGACCTGGACACCAGCAGGCCCCACTCCGCCCGGATGTACGACTTCTATCTGGGCGGCAAGGACCACTTCGAGACTGACCGGCGGGCGGGGGAGGCGGCTGCGGCCGTGTATCCCGGCATCTTCGTCTGCGCGCGCGAGAACCGGGGCTTCATGCACCGGGCCACCCGGGTGCTGGCCGAGGAGCACGGCATCCGGCAGTGGCTGGACATCGGCACCGGCATCCCCACCGAGCCGAACCTGCACCAGGTGGCCCAGTCCGTGGTCGCCGACGCGCGGGTGGTGTACGCGGACAACGACCCGCTCGTGCTCAAGTACGCCGAGCGCCTGATGCGCAGCACGGCCGAGGGCCGCACCGCGTACATCGAGGCGGACGTCAACGATCCGCAGTCGCTGCTGGACTCCCCCGAGCTGGGCGAGGTCCTGGACATGAAGCAGCCGGTGGCGCTGTCCATGAACGCCCTGATGCACTTCGTGCCGGACGACCGGGACCCGTACGGGATCGTCGGCCGGCTGCTGGACGTGCTGCCCTCTGGCAGCGCGCTCGCCCTGAGCCACTGCACGCCCGACTTCGACGCGCCGACCTGGCAGAAGCTGGCCGACCTCTACAACGGGGCCGGGACCCCGGTGCGGTTCCGCTCCCGCGCTGAGGTGGCGCGCTTCTTCGACGGGCTGGAACTGCTCGACCCCGGGATCTCGATGGGCCACCGCTGGCGCCCGGACACCGAACCGACCGCCACGGACGCGGAGATCAGCCTGTGGACCGGAGTGGGCATCAAGCCGTAGCGGCCACGGCCGGAGAAGCCGGGCCCGAGCAGACGGGCCGGAGAAGACGGGAACGCCCCGTGCCGCGAAGGCAGGGGGCGTTCCGTCGTACGGGGGTGGTGTCTCGGGCCGGAACCCGGGCGCCGGCACCTGGGCCTGGATGATCTCCGCGGTGCTACCGAGGGTCGTCGAACGGGGCCGCGAAGGGGCCGTACGAGTGCCGGGCGGCCGGTCGGGGAACCCGGTGCCGAGTGCGGTGTCCAGTGACGAGAGGAGCCCTGGTGACTCGGTCGGCATCGACGGCGGACGGCGGACGGCCACCCGCCGCCACGGACGGGTACGAGCCGGACCCGCGCCGGTGGCGGGCCCTGTGGGTGACGCTGGTCGCCGGTTTCATGAGCCTGCTGGACGTGACGATCGTCGCGGTGGCGCTGCCCACCATCCAGCGCGAGCTGCACGCCACCCCGGCCGAGGTGCAGTGGGTGGTGTCCGGGTACGCCCTGACCTTCGCGCTCGCCCTGGTCACCGCCGGGCGGCTGGGCGACGCACTGGACCGGCGCCGGATCTTCCTGCTGGCGCTCAGCGCGTTCGTGATCTTCAGCGCGGCCTGCGGCGCGGCGCCGGACATCACCCTGCTGGTGCTCGCCCGGCTCTGCCAGGGACTGGCGGCGGGGTTCATGGCACCGCAGAACTCGGCGCTGATCCAGCAGTTGTTCCGGGGCGCGGAGCGCGGCCGGGCCTTCGGCTTCTTCGGCGCGACCGTGGGCATCTCCTCCGCCCTCGGCCCGATCACGGGCGGCGCCCTCCTCGCCCTGGCCTCCGGCGAGCAGGGCTGGCGGTGGATCTTCTACGTCAACGTCCCCATCGGGCTGCTCGCCGTCCTGCTGGGCCGTCGGCTGCTGCCCCGCGTCGAGCGCAAGGGACGAGGGAGTGTGGACGTACCTGGCGTCCTGCTGCTCGGCACGGGCGTGCTCGCGCTGATGTATCCGCTGGTGCAGGCGGACTCCGGCGGGTTCGGGCGGCTGTGGTGGCTCTTCCCGGTCGCGGTAGTGCTGCTGGGCGCGTTCGTGTGGTGGCAGCGGCGCCTGGTCGCCCGGGACGCGCAGCCGCTGCTCGATCCGAGGCTGTTCAGCACGGTGCGCGGCTACGCGGTGGGCGCCGGGGTGGGCACGCTGTACTTCGTCGGCTTCAGCGGGGTCTGGCTGGTGTTCGCGCTGTTCTACCAGCACGGGCTCGGCTACTCGCCGCTGAAGTCGGGCCTCGCGGTGACCGCCTTCGCCCTCGGTTCGGCGAGCGCGGCCGTGCTCGCGGGGCGGCTGGTGGAGCGGTTCGGCCGGGTGCTCACCGTGTGCGGTCTGGCGGGCGTGATCGCCGGGCTCGGCGGTACCGCCCTGCTGCTGCGGCTCGTGCCGCTGGGGATCGCGCCCTGGGTGGCCGCGCCGGTGCTGTTCCTCGGCGGGATCGGCAGCGGTTTCGTGGTCTCGCCCAACATCACCATGACCCTGCGCGACGTTCCGGTGCGCATGGCGGGCGCGGCCGGGGGCGCGCTGCAGACCGGGCAGCGACTGGGTGCCGCGGTGGGCACCGCCGCGCTGCCCGGCCTGTTCTACGTGGTGCTCGGCAGGAGCGGCGACTACCGCACCGCCCTCGTCGCCGCGCTGGCAGCGGCCCTCCTGGGCATGATCGCGTCGCTGGCACTCGCCGCGTTCGACTGGCGGCGCGACCGGTCCCCCCGGTCCGGCTGTCCGGACGAGGTGGCCCACAGCCCGGTGCACGCACGGCAGAACTGAGCCGCCCGGCCCGGCACACCGTTACGACGGTCTCGGCGCACGGGACGCCGGTCAGGGCGGCCATGTTCCGCACGAAGCAGGCGGGGGGCGCGGCCGGCGCGGGTGCTGGTGACGCGGGCCGGCAGTCCGCCTGGGCGGGGTAGGTGCGGCCCGCGTACCCGGCTCCGACGACGACCACATCGACATCGACATCGACATTTTCTCGTGACTGCCGCCCGCCAGCTGTGTCCCGTGACTCCTCCGGGCGTCAGGGCGTGGCGGTGGGCAGGCGCAGGGCGAGCATGGCGACATCGTCCTCGGCGTCCGTGGCGAGGCCGGTCAGCAGCTCCTCGCACAGGACGTCCGGGGTCCGGCCGACCAGGGCGGCCGCGTGCTGGCGCAGCCGGGTGAGGCTGTGGTCCAGGGGCTCTCCCCGGCGTTCGACCAGGCCGTCGGTGTAGAGCAGCAGGGTGCCGCCGGGCGGCAGGACGGCGTCGGCGCCGGCCCGCTGGACCCCGGGGTCGACGCCGAGGACCATGCCGCGCCCGGCGTCCAGGTACCTCGTGTCCCCGGCCGGAGTGATCAGCAGCGGCGGCAGATGGCCGGCGGACGCCCAGTTCAGCTGGTATTGGCCGCCCTCGGGGCCCTTGAGCAGGGCGTAGACGCAGGTCGCGGTCTGGTGCGGGTACAGCACGGCCATCGCGAGGTCCAGCCGGCGCAGGATACGGCCGGGCGGCTCCTGGCGGTCGCAGGCGATGCCGCGCAGCATGTTGCGGATCTGGCTCATGGCCACGGCCGCCTGGAGGTCATGGCCGGTGACGTCGCCGATGATCAGGGCGGTGTCGCCCTGGGGCAGCACGAAGCTGTCGTACCAGTCACCGCCGACCTGCGCGGCGGAGGCGGCCGGGGCGTAGCGGGCGGCGATCCGCAGGCCGTCCACCACGGGCAGGCTGGGCAGCAGGGAGCGCTGCATGCGCTCGGCGATGGTCTGCACCTCGGTGTGCAGCCGGGCGTTGTCCACCGCGAGGCCCACCCGGTGGGCCAGCCCTTCCACCTGCGTCAGGTCCCGCTCCCCGAACGGCTCCCGCTCCGGTCCGCGCACGAGGGTCAGCGCGCCCAGCACCCGGCGCCGGGCCCGCAGCGGGGCGACGATCCCCGAGCCGCCGCCCAGCCGCCGGAACAGCTCGCTGTTCAGCGCGTGCAGCGGATCGGAGGTCTCCGCGTCCGGCACGAACCGCTCGGCCGACAGCAGCAGCGCGCCGGCACCGCGCAGCACCCGCGACCAGGGGTCCTCGGCGTCCTCCCCCACCCCGGGCAGCACCCCCCTCATGCCGGCCAGCGGGGTGCCCGGCTCCCCGTGCGCGACGCAGACGCGCTCCAGGTGGCCGGCGTCGTCCATCAGGTCGCCCATGCTCCAGTCCGCCAGCGCCGGGACGAGCACCCGGCACACCCGGCTCACCCCCTCCACCGCGTCGAGCGTGCTCGCCAGCACGGCCGTGGTCTGGTCCAGCAGGGTGAGCCGGTCCAGGGCCTCGCGCAACGCCGGGTCCACGTCGAAGCTGTCCATGCAGGGCACGTACCCGGCGCGTGCCGGGCCCGCACCGGGCGACAGCCGTTCGGCCCAGGGACCCGCCGGAAATGACAGGTGCCGCGCCCGCCGGGACACCTAGGCTGCGCCGCTATGACCACTTCACCGGACGCCGGCATCCGGCCGTTCCGCATCGATGTCCCGGAGAGCGAGCTGGCGGACCTGCGCCATCGCCTCGACCGCACCCGCTGGCCGGACGAGCTGCCGGGGGCCGGCTGGGACCTCGGGGTTCCGCTCGGCTATCTGCGCGAGCTGGCGCACTACTGGCGGCACGTGTACGACTGGCGGGCGGCGGAGGCCCGGCTGAACGAGTGGCCGCAGTTCATGACCACGATCGACGGCGCGAACATCCACTTCGCGCACCTGCGGTCCCCCGAGCCGGACGCCACCCCGCTGATCATCACGCACGGCTGGCCAGGTTCGTTCGCCGAGTTCGAGCGGATCGCGGGCCCGCTGACCGACCCCCGAACGCACGGCGGTGACCCGGCCGACGCCTTCCATCTGGTGCTGCCGAGCATCCCCGGCTTCGGTTTCTCCGGGCCGACCCGCGAGCCCGGCTGGGAGAACCGCAGGACCGCGGCCGCGTTCGCGGAGCTGATGGACCGCCTCGGCTACGGGCGTTACGGCGCCCAGGGCGGCGACTGGGGCGCGGCAGTCAGCCGCGAGCTGGGCCGTATCCGGCCGGAGCGGGTCATCGGCGTCCATCTGAACCTGATCCCCGGCGCCGGCGCGACGGCCGAGCCGACCGGGGAGGAACTGGCCGTGCTGAGCCCCGCCGAACGCGCGCGCACCCTCGCCTCCTGGGAGCGGATGAAGGAGTGGAGCCGTGAGAAGCAGGGCTACGCCGATGTCCAGTCCACCCGCCCGCAGACGCTCTCCTACGCCCTGACCGACTCCCCTGTCGGACAACTGGCCTGGATCGCGGAGAAGTTCAAGGAGTGGACGGACTCGGCGGACCGGCCGGAGGACGCCGTCGACCGCGACCACATGCTCACCGACGTCACGCTGTACTGGCTGACCGGGACGGCGGGCTCCTCCGCGCGCATCTACTACGAGCGGGCCCATGCCGGCCACGCGGGTCAGCCGGCCGAGCCCTCCCCGGCGCCGACCGCGTTCGCCTCGTTCCCGCGCGAGAACTTCATCGTGCTGCGGCACATCGCCGAACGGACCGAGAACATCGTCCGCTGGACGGAGTTCGACCGGGGCGGCCACTTCGCCGCCATGGAGCAGCCGGAGGCGCTCGTCGGCGACATCCGGGCGTTCTTCCGGCAGTTGGCGTGATCACACGCGCCGGGC
>NZ_JBHXLV010000155.1:0-15678 GCF_042721685.1 Streptomyces sp. NPDC058459
GACCCCCGCCGGGCCGGCCGCGCTCCAGCCCCGCACCACGCAACCAAGTGACATCCCCTGAGCCCACATGGGCCCGTCGAAAAGAAACGCCACCGTCACCCGCGGTCGGTGTGAGGGGGACCGCACACACCGAATCGAAAGGCGGATCGTCATGTCGGCTCCCACCGCGCAGGCGCCGGGAGGGCTCCACCCCTCCGGCACGCGCATCACCCCGACCATGGTCGGATGCATGCTCGCCGCGTTCCTCGCCATTCTGGACACCCAGATCGTGGCCACCGCACTGCCCCGCATCGTCGGCGACCTGCACGGCATCGACCTCTTCGCGTGGGTGACCATCGCCTACGTCATCGCCAGCAGCGTGACCACGCCCATCTACGGCAAGCTCGGCGACCTCTTCGGCCGCAAGGTGACCTTCCTGTCCGCGATCGCCCTGTTCATGCTCGGCTCGGCGCTCTCGGGCCTCTCCGGCTCGATGGAACAGCTCATCGCCTTCCGCGTCGTGCAGGGCATGGGCGCCGGCGGCATCTTCGTCTCCGTCCTGTCCATCATCGGCGACCTGTTCACGCCCCGCGAGGGCGCCAAGTACTACGGCATGTTCGGCATGATCTTCGCCGGCGCCTCGCTCGCCGGTCCCGCCGTCGGAGGCGTGCTCACCGACACGCTCAGCTGGCACTGGGTGTTCCTGGTCAACCTGCCCCTCGGCGCCACCGTCTTCTTCCTGCTCGCCAGGTACCTGCACCTGCCGCGCCGGGTCCGCCAGTCCTCCCTGGACTACGCGGGCATCCTCACCCTGTCCGGCGCCATCGTCAGCGCCACGCTGCTGACCTCCTGGGCCGGCGTCCAGTACGCCTGGACCTCCCCGCGCATCATCGGGCTCGGTGTGGCCGCGGTCCTCTGCCTCACCCTGTTCATCGTGTCGGAGTCCCGTGCCGAGGAACCGATCGTGCCGCTGCGGCTGTTCAAGGACTCGACGTTCACCCTCTCGCTGCTCGGCACCATCGTCTGCGGCGTCGTCTTCGTCGGGTCCGTCAACTTCCTCGCCCTGTACGTCCAGGTCGTCACCGGTGCCAGTCCCACCACCTCGGGCTTCGTGCTGCTGCCGATGATGCTCGGCCTGGTGCTCTCCTCCATCGGTTCCAGCAAGATCATCCGCAAGACCGGCAAGTACAAGATCTTCCCCGTGCTGAGCATGGGCCTCGGCATCGTGGGGGCGCTGCTGCTGTCCACCATGGACGCCTCGACCCCCCGCGCCGTGTCCGTCCTCTACATGGTGGTGTTCGGTTTCGCCTCCGGCATGTCCGCACAGGTCTTCACCCAGGCCGCGCAGAACACCGCGCCGCCCCAGGACCTCGGCGCGGTCTCCGGAGTCGCGACCTTCGGCCGCTCCTTCGGTACCTCGATCGGCATCTCGCTGTTCGCCGCCATCTTCTACAGCCGCCTCAGCGACGAGATCACCGCGCACGTCCCGGCCGCCGCCCTGCGAGACGTCGACCCCGACACGCTGTCGTCCCAGTCCGTCCTCGACTCGTTGACCGCCCCCGTGCGCCACACCGTCGAGGAGGCGTACGCCGCGGCACTGCACCCGGTGTTCGTCACCGCGGTACCCATCCTCGCCGTCGGCCTCGTGATCACGCTGTGCATGAAGAACCTCACCCTGCGCTCGCGGCACCACGGCGGTGCGAGCGAGTCCGCCCCCGCCGCTGCCCCCGCCACGGACACGGCGCCCGCCGGCCCCGCTCCCGAGACGGCCTGATCGTGCGAATCCCCCGCGCATGATCCAGGCCCAAGGGCCGCCCCGCACGCCACCGGCGTACAGGGCGGCCCTTGGCGTGTGCCCACCGCTGGCGCACGCCCCGCGTACCGCCGTGGTGCCCGCGCGGGCGCGGCCGAAGCGCTGCACGCCGCTTCGAGCCGGACTCCAAGCGAAGACGCCATTGTCGGGCGAGGACCGCAGTGGTCCCCACCGTTCGCCAGGAGGCTCGCGTGACACTGACTCATGACCCCACGACAGCCGCGGCGGTCGACCCCGGACCGCTGGTCCGACTGACCATCGCCGACTGCGCGGCCAAGGTACTGCACAGCGCCGTGGCACTCGGTGTGTTCGGTGTGCTCGCCGAGGCACCCGCCGACGCGGACCACATCGCCGCCGAGACCGGTCTGCACGCCCGCATGGCCGCCGACTTCCTCGACGCCCTGGCCGGACTCGGCCTGCTGGAGCGCACCGGCGACCGATACGGCAACACCCCGCTGGCCCAGGCGTACCTGGTGCCCGGCACCTCGACCTACCTCGGCGGTTTCGTGGAACTCACCAACGAGACGCTGTACGGCACCTGGGGGCGGCTGACCGAGGCGCTGACCACCGGCGCCCCCCAGCACCTGGACCCCGACAAGGGCGGGTTCGTCGGGGACAAGCACAAGGACCCGCAGAAGATGAAGCGCTTCTTCGCGGGCCTGGACGCCTACAGCGACCGGATGGGCGTCGAGCTGGCGGGCCGCCTCGACTGGTCCCGGTACTCCTCCTTCGTCGACCTCGGCGGCGCGCGCGGCAACCTCGCCTCCGTCCTCGTGAAGGAGCACCCGCACCTGAAGGCGGGCGTCTTCGACCTGGAGCGCACCCGGCCCCTGTTCACCGAGCACGTCGGCCGGCTCGGCTTCACCGACCGCGTCGAATTCACCGGCGGCGACTTCTTCAGCGACGACATCCCCCAGGCCGACGTCATCGTGCTCGGCCACATCCTGCACGGCTTCGACACGGACCGGCGCCGGGAGCTGCTGCGCAGGGTCCACGCGGCCGTCAACCCCGGAGGGCGCATCCTCGTCTACGACCGGATGATCGACAACGACCGCTCCAACGCCGAACGCCTGCTCTCCAGCCTGCACATGCGCCTCGTCAGCCAGGACGGCTCCGAGTACCGCGTCGGGGATCTGCACGACTGGCTGAGCGAGGCCGGATTCACCGACGCCACGGCGGAGCCGCTGCTCGGCACCCACACGCTGGTGACCGCGACCCGATGACCGACCCGGACGGCGCTGCCGCCCCGACCACCCAAGGAAACACCATGAGCCAGGAAAAGGTGCCCGTCCTCATCGTCGGCGGCGGCCTCGCCGGACTGTCCGCCGCCGTCTTCCTCGCCCACCACGGCGTCAAGGCCACGCTGGTCGAGCGCCACCCCGGCACTTCCGTCCACCCCAAGGCCCGTGCCATCAACCCGCGGACCATGGAGCTGTACCGCGCCGTCGGTATGGAGGAGCGGGTCAGGGCCGGCCGTTCGCCGATCTCCGGCAACACCGACCTGGTGCACGTCGAGAGCCTCGCCGGCGACGAGCGGGTCAGGATGCCCAACGCCTCCATCGAGGACATCAGCCGGATCAGCCCGACCCAGTGGACCCTGATCGACCAGAACCAGCTGGAGCCGATCCTGCGCGAGCGGGCCGAGGAAGTCGGTGTCGACCTGCGCTTCCACACCCGCCTGGACGCGGTCGTGGAGGACGCGGACGGGGTGACCGCCACGCTCACCGACATCGGCACCGGCGAGAGCGGGGAGCTGCGCGCCTCCTACGTGGTCGGCGCCGACGGCAGCCGCAGCCCCCTGCGCGGGCTGCTGGGCATCGGCGCTCACGGCCGCGGCACGATCACCAACCTCGTCAGCTTCTTCTTCGACGCCGACCTGACCGAGGCGCTGCGCGGTCGCAAGATCATCGCCGCGTACGTCAACAACCCCGCCGTCCGCGGCACGATCATCCCGATCGACAACGACCGCAAGTGGGTCATCAACGTCTCCTTCTCCCCGGAGAAGGGGCAGAGCGCCGAGGACTTCACCCAGGAGCGCTGCGCCGAACTGGTCCGGGCGGCCGTCGGCGTCGAGGACCTGCCGCTGACCATCGATTCGGTCGACATGCCCGCCTGGGACATCTCCGCGCGGGTCGCCGACACCTTCGCCGCCGGCCGCTTCCTCATAGCCGGTGACGCCGCGCACGTGATGCCGCCCACCGGTGCCTTCGGCGCCAGCACGGGCATCCAGGACGCCTACAACCTGGCCTGGAAGCTCGCCCTGGTGCTGAGCGGCAAGGCCGGCGCCCGGCTGCTGGCCAGCTACGACCTGGAGCGTCGCCCGGTGGCCGAGGAGACCGTGCGCCAGGCCATGCTGCGCTTCGCCGTCCGTGAGGGCAAGCAGTTCGAGGAGGTGGCCGAGGACCTGGTCGACGAGACGACGATGACCTTCGGCTACGCCTACCCCCAGGGCGCGTTCGTGGGCGAGGACCAGACGGGGTGGACCGTGACCGAGAACCCCGACAAGCCCAGCGGCCGTCCCGGCACCCGCGCCCCCCATGTGGTCATCGAGGGTGAGCACGGCAGGTTCTCCACCGTCGACCTCTTCCCCGTCGGCTTCACCCTGCTGACCGCCGGGGCAGCCGGCCCGTGGACCGCCGCCGAGGGGGCGGCCCGGGATCTCGGCCTGGTGCTGAGGGCACGTGGCATCGGCGCCGGCGGCGACTACGCCGACATCGAGAACACCTTCACGGAGCGCTACGGCATCGCCGGCGGCGGAGCCGTACTGGTCCGCCCCGATGGCTTCGTGGCCTGGCGTTCGAACGGCGGACCCGAAGGGGACGCGGCGGACACCCTGACCGGGGTACTGCGCCGGCTCCTCTGCCGGGACTGACCTGCGCCGAGGCCCCATGAAGCGGGCGCGCCCTCCCTCCGGAAGGCGCGCCCGTCCCCGTATGCGCGGCCGGCTCTCAGAGGTCGCGGGACAGCAGCCGGTGCACGACCGCCGACAACTCCACCGCCGGGTCAGCGGGCTGCTCGGCCGAGCGCCACGCCAGGAAGCCGTCCGGGCGCACCAGAGCCGCACCGGAGGCCGTGATTCCGTACTTCTTCAGGAAGTCCTCGGCCACCTCGGCGGGTTCCTCGGCGCCCACCCGGTGGCAGGCGATGCCGACGCCGGTCAGCCGGGACGCACCTCCCGCCGCCCGCTCCCACAGGCCGGCATCCGGTCCGGTCAGCAGCAGCCAGTCACCCGTCAGCACGTCGTGCAGCGGCCGGTCCCTGCCGTCGGTGCGCAAGGTGAAGTGCGGAGCCCTGGTACCCGGCCGGCCCGAGGGCTGGGCGGGGTCCTCCACCGTGGCGCCGTCGTCGTCCGCGCCGGGCTCGGCGAGCACCGCGCCGGAACGGTACACATGACCGAACAGCACGGTCGTCTCCGAGCGGTGCCGGGCCGCGACCTCGGCGTCGAGCCCGCTGCGCTGGAGATAGCGGATCACCCCCTGCTCCACCGTGAACTCGGCGACCGGGAACCGCTCCTCCTCATAGCTGTCGAGCAGTCCCGCGCCGGCCCGGTCGCGCAGTACCAGAGCGAGCTTCCAGGCGAGGTTGTGCGCGTCCTGCACGCCCATGTTGCCGCCGAACCCGCCGGTGGGCGGCATGACATGGGCCGAGTCGCCGGCCAGGAACACCCGTCCGTAGCGGAACCGGTCGGCGACCCGCGCGGCGATCTCCCAGCTGCTGACGGTCTCCACCTCGACGCCGAGATCCGGCACCCCGACCGCCGCGCGCACCATGTCCACGCACTCCTCCTCGGAGAACTCGGCGTGCGTCTCCTGCGGCGGCAGGCTCGGGGCCAGCACCCAGCGGTCCCCGCCGTCCAGGCGGCCGAGCACGCCCTTGACCCGGTCGTTGCTGACGAAGCAGAGGAAGAAGCGCCGGCCGTCCACGTACTCGTCCAGCGAGGCGCGGAAGATGATGTTCATCTGGCGGCCGAACACACCCTGTCCGTGCGTGCCGATGCCCAGCCCCTCGCGGACCGGGCTCCGCACGCCGTCCGCGGCGACCAGATAGGACGCGCGGACGGTGGTCTCGCTCCCGTCCCGCAGATCGCGCAGCACCGCGGTGACCCCGTCGGCGTCCTGCTCGTAGCCCACCAGCTCGGTGCCGAAGCGGATGTCCGCGCCCAGCTCCCCGGCCTTCGCGAGCAGGACCGGCTCGAAGCGGTCCTGCCCGATCAGGGTCCAGCCGGTCGTGCCCACCTCGTTGGGGTCGTGGCGGAACGGTCCGTCGAACCGCCCGAGTTCCGCCCCTGCCAGGGACTCCACCTGGAGGATGTCGCCGTACTGCGCGTGCGGGTTCTCCTGCGCGCGCACCCGCTCCTCCAGGCCGAGTGCCCGCATCAGCTCCATCGTGCGAGGGCTGGCCGCCTGCGCACGCGGGTGCGCCGAGACGTGGGAATGCCGCTCGACGAGCAGCGGACGAATGCCCTGCCGGGCGAGGAACAGCGCCTGGGCGAGGCCCACCATGCTGCCGCCCACGATCAGTACGTCGGTTCGCTCAGCCACCGGATAGCTCCTTGTCTCGATGCCGGCCTGCCCGGCCTGCTGGGTGGGGACCCGATTCCGGACAGTCCGGCCAGCCAACACCGCCGCCCTAGAGGTCCGCTCGGACCGCGCCGGCACGCCGGACACAGCCCTCGCCCGAGCCGTCCAGAACCGTTCGAGCTGCGCGCGAGGAGCCGCTGACATCGTCGAACCGCTGACGACGACGCAGGACCCGGACGGGAGGCCACAGGCCGTGGTGGAGACACTGAGTGTGCTGGTGCTACTGGGCACCGGCCTGGTGGCGGGGGTGCTGTTCGCCGTGGCGATCAGTGTCATGCCCGCCTTGATCGCGATGACGCCCGACCGCTACGTCGACACCCACAAGCTGCTCGGCAAGCGCTACGACCGGATCATGCCGTTCATCGTGAGCGGCTCCGTCCTGGTCGACGCGGCCCTCGCGGTACGCGCCGACCACGCCTCGTCGCGCGTGCTGTTCATCGCCGCCGCGCTCGCCATGGCCGGTGTCGCGGTCGTGTCCCAGACCCGCAACGTCCCCATCAACAACCGGGTCAAAAAGACCCGGCCCCAGGACCTCGGACCCGGCTGGGAGGACCCGCGCGTCCAGTGGCGGGACTGGCATCTGCTGCGCACCTGCTTCGCCATCGGCGGCTGCACCCTGACGGCCGCCGCGGTGGTGCTGTCATGACCGCGACCGAGAAGGCGGCCGACACCGCCCGGATCAGCCGTGCCGCACGCGACGACCAGGAACAGGCGGTCACCAACGCGCGGATGGTCGCCCTGCTCTCCGGCCCGGACGCCGGACCGGTCGCCACCCACCTGGCCCTGGTCCACTTCACCGGGCGGCGCAGCGGCAGACCGTACACCGTGCCCGCCGGCGTGCACCGCCACGACGGCGCCCTGTACCTCGCCACCTCCAGCGCATGGCGCCACAACTTCGCCACCGGGGCCGACGGCGAGCTGACCTGGCAGGGCCGGCGCACCCCGGCGTGCTTCACCCTCGTCCAGGACGCGGAGCTGACCACCCGCGGCTACCTGGACCTCTACCGGAGCTACGGCCGCGAAGCGGCCCAGCGCCGCCTCGGGATCACCGTGACGGACGGGCCGGAGCCCACCGTGGACGACTTCCGGGCCGCCGTCGCCACCGTTCCGCTCACCCTCGTCGCCGTGACGGTCAAGCCGGGCGACACCGCCGAACTCGCCGTGAATGAGAGGACCTCCCGATGAGCGCAATCGCCGGCTGGGTCGACTTCGAGCGGGATCTTTCCCCGCAGGCCGGCCTCGTGGAGTCGATGGCGGCCACCCTCGCGCACCGCGGACCCGACGGGCGGGGCCTGTGGGCCGAAGGCCACGCCGTACTCGCCCACCGACGCCTCGCCCTGCTCGACGTGACCGACACCGGCCGCCAGCCGGTGGTGCACCGCACCGAAGGCGGCAGCCCGACAGCGGTCCTCGCCCTGGACGGCGCCGTCACCAACCACGTGGAACTGCGCGCCGAACTGGCCGCGAAGGGACACGGGTTCACCGGCCGGGGCGACGCGGAGACTGCTCTCCACGCCTACCTGGAGTGGGGCGTCGACTTCCTCACCCGGCTGGAGGGCATGTTCGCGCTCTCCCTGTGGGACGTACGCGCGCAGCAACTGCTGCTGGCCCGTGACCGCCTCGGCGTCAAGCCGCTCAGCTACTACCAGACACCCGGCGGCGTCCTGTTCGGCTCCGAGCCCAAGGCGCTCCTGGCCCACCCGGACGTGGCCCCCGTCGTCGACGCGGACGGACTGCGCGAACTGTTCGCACACAGCCGCAAGCCCGGCACGGGCGTCTTCCGGGGCACCCGCGAGGTCGTCCCCGGCCACGTGCTGATCGTGCGGCACTCCGGCAGCCACGAGCAGCGCTACTGGTCACTGCCTGCCCGGCAGCACACGGACAGCCTCGACACCACCGTCACCACCGTCCGCGGCCTGCTCACCTCCGCCGTCGACAGCCACCTGCGAGCCGACGTGCCCGTGGGCGCCATGCTCTCCGGCGGCATCGACTCCAGCGCCCTGACCGCGCTGGCACACCGCGCACTCACCGACGCCCGCACCGGCCCGCTGCGCAGCTTCTCGGTGAACTTCACCGGGTACACCGAGAACTTCGAGCCGCACCCCACGATGCGTTCCACTCCGGACGCCCCCTACGCGGCGCTGGCCTCCGAACACATCGGCTCCCGGCACACCGAGATCCTGCTGGACACGGGGGCACTGACCGACCCGGCCGTGCACGTCTCGTCCCTGCGCAGCCAGGACGCCCCGTCGCCCCTCGGCGACATGGACGTCTCCCTCATCCGGTTCTTCGCCCGGCTGCGCGAGGCCGGAATCACCGCCGTGCTCTCCGGCGAGACCGCCGACGAGGTCTTCAACGGCTACTTCTGGGCCTACGACCCCCAGCACAGCAACTCCCAGACGTTCCCGTGGGTCTCCTTCGAACGCGGCCACGACGCCGCCGCCGGGGGCCTCGGAACGTCCATGATCGACCGTCAGCTCCGCAAGGAACTCGACTTCATGGGCTACGCCGACCAGCACTACCGCGACGCCCTCACCGAGGTTCCGCACATCGACGGAGACCTCCCCGCCGAGCGCCGGGCCCGCGAGGTCACCTACCTCGCGCTCACGCGCTGGGCCCCCACCCACCTCGACCGCGCCGATCGCATGAGCATGGCCCACGGCGTCCAGCTGCGCCCGCCGTTCTGCGACCGGGCCCTGGTGGAGTACGTCTACAACGTGCCGGCCGCTCTCAAGCGCGTGGACGGCGTGGAGAAGAGCCTGCTGCGCTCCGCGGTCGCGGACCTGCTCCCCGAAGCGGTGCTGCACCGCAGGAAGAGCGCCTACCCGACCACGCAGGAAGCCGCCTACGGCGACTTCGTCCGCCGGCGGTTCGCCGAGGTGGCCACCGACCGCGACGCGGCCGTCGCGAGCCTGCTGGACACCACCGCGGCCGCACGGGCGGTCAGCTCCGACAACTCGCCCAAGGGCGCCTTCGCCTGGGTCGAACGAGCCGGCATGGAGATGGTGCTGCAGCTCGAGACCTGGCTGACGGAGTACCGCATCGACCTGAAGCTGTGATCCCCCGCTCCACCGGTCCAGACCGTTTCAAGACAGCTTCGAGGACCGCCCGCGAGGGTGGGAACGACCGAAGCAGCCAGGAGGGCAACGTGCACCGCACATTGATCGTGGCGCGGATGAACCTCGCCGACGCCGAAGGCGTCGCCAAGGTCTTCGCGGACTCCGACAGCAC
Source organism: Streptomyces sp. NPDC058459 (assembly GCF_042721685.1). NCBI lineage: Bacteria > Bacillati > Actinomycetota > Actinomycetes > Kitasatosporales > Streptomycetaceae > Streptomyces > Streptomyces sp. NPDC058459. The sequence continues at coordinate 9,604 of NZ_JBHXLV010000155.1, forward strand.
AGACCTGCCGCACATGGTGGGCGTCTCGAGGCGGACCCTGCTCGCCTTCCACGACCTGTACTTCCACCTGGTGGAGGCCGAGCAGGACATCGGCCCGAACCTGTACAAGGCGCGCAGCCACCCGCTCTACAACGACGTCAACACCCGTCTGCAGGAGTACATCTCCCCGTACGACCCGAACTGGCGCGAGCCGCGCGACGCGATGGCCGTGCCGTTCTACACCTGGACCCCGCAGGACGGCCCGGTCGTCACCAGGCCGGCCGGCCCGACCCTGGGCGGCACCCGATGACGACAACGGCCCCTACCACCAAGGTGAACCTGGAGGACGTCGCTTCCAACCGCAAGCGCGGCGGCGACATCCGCATCACCCTCAGTCCCCGTACCGTCGGCTGCACCTCCGGCTTCGGCGGAACCCTGCGGCTCACGGCGGGCGAGTACGTCACGGAGCATCTGCACCCGTACTCGGAGGAGTTCCTGCACGTCGTCACGGGAGAGCTGAGCATCACCCTGGACGACGAGGCCGTGACCCTGCGGCCGGGCGACTCCGTGCTCGTGCCCGTCGGTGTGCGTCACCGGCTGGTCAACACCGGCCAGGAGACGGCACAGGTGGTCTTCCACCTCTCCCCGCTGGCGCCGCGGCCGGAACTCGGCCATGTCGACACCGAGACGCCTCGGCACGACGGCGGCGCCAACCCGGACGTCGGAGGCCCGCGATGAGCCGACGCGCCGTCATCACCGGTATCGGCGCCGTCGCACCCGGCGGCGTCGGCCGCGACGCGTACTGGGACCTGCTGTCCAACGGGCGCACGGCCACCCGGGAGATCACCCTCTTCGACGCGGCCGGCTTCCGGTCCCGGGTCGCCGCCGAGTGCGACTTCGACCCGGCCGCCGCCGGCCTCGGCGCGCAGGAGATCCGCCGCATGGACCGCGCCGCCCAGTTCGCGGTCGTCGCGGCCCGCGAGGCGATCGAGGACAGCGGCATCGACCTCACGGCCGGCGACCCCGGCCGCACCGGGGTCAGTATCGGCAGCGCCGTCGGCTGCACCACCGGCCTGGAGGACGAGTACGTCGTCCTGTCCGACAGCGGCAGGAACTGGCTCGTCGACCACTCCTACGGGGTACCCCATCTGTACGGCTACATGGTGCCCAGCACGCTGGCCGCCGAGGTGGCGTGGCAGGCTCATGCCGAGGGGCCGGTCGCGCTGATCTCCACCGGCTGCACCTCCGGGCTCGACGCGGTCGCCCACGGTGTCCAGTTGATCGAGGAAGGCACCGCGGACATCGTCATCGCCGGGGCGACCGACGCCCCGCTGTCACCCATCACCTCCGCCTGCTTCGACGCCATCAAGGCCACCACTCCCAACAACGACGACAACGCCGCCGCGGCGTCCCGGCCCTTCGACGGCCGCCGGGACGGCTTCGTCCTCGGCGAGGGCGCCGCCGTCATGGTGATCGAGGAGGCCGGGGCGGCCCGCAGGCGCGGCGCGCAGCTCTACGCCGAGGTGGCCGGCTTCGCCAGCCGCTCCAACGCGTACCACATGACCGGTCTCAAGGCCGACGGACGGGAGATGGCCGAGGCCATCCGCGTCGCCCTGGACCGGGCCCGGCTGGACGCACTCGACATCGACTACATCAACGCGCACGGCTCGGGCACCAAGCAGAACGACCGTCACGAGACCGCCGCGTTCAAGCGCAGCCTGGGCGCGCGGGCCTACGACGTGCCGGTCAGTTCCATCAAGTCGATGATCGGGCACTCGCTGGGCGCGATCGGCTCCCTGGAAGTCGTCGCCTGCGCCCTGGCCCTGCGCCACCAGGTGGTGCCTCCGACAGCCAACCTGTCGGTACCCGACCCGAAGTGCGATCTCGACTACGTGCCGGTCACGGCCCGCGACCACCGCATGAACCATGTGCTGAGTGTCGGCAGCGGCTTCGGCGGGTTCCAGAGCGCCATGATCCTCAGCCGCCCCGGCGCGGGCAGCGGAAGGGAAGCAGCATGAGCGCGCTCGGTATACCCGAGGGGCGGCGCCGCCCCTCGGTCGTCACCGGCCTCGGCGTCATCGCCCCCACCGGTCTCGACGTGCGCCGGCACTGGGAAGCGGTACTGGCCGGCAAGAGCGGGCTCGGCCGCATCACCCGCTTCGACCCGACGTCGTACCCGGTCAAGGTGGCCGGGGAGGTGCCGGGATTCGAAGCCGGCCGGCACATACCCGACATCCTCGTCTCGCGCACCGACCGCTTCACCCACTTCGCGCTGGCCGCGGCCGAGACCGCGCTCGCCGACGCGCAGGCCGACCCCGCCCGCCTGCCCGAGTACGAGATGGCGGTGGTCACCGCCAGTTCCTCCGGCGGCACCGAGTTCGGCCAGGGCGAGATGGAGCGGCTCTACCAGAGCGGACCCGCCTGGGTGGGCGCCTTCCAGTCCATCGCCTGGTTCTACGCCGCCACCACCGGTCAGGTCTCCATCCGGCAGGGCATGCGCGGGCCCTGCGGGGTCATCTGCGCCGAGCAGGCCGGCGGCCTGGACGCCCTCGGCCAGTCCCGCAGACTGCTCGACACCGGTTCCCGACTGGTGCTGTCGGGCGGCACCGACGCCTCCCTGTGCCCCTACGGGCTGACCGCCCAGCTCTCCACCCGCGCCCTGTCCACCGTGGACGACCCCACCCGCGCCTACCTGCCCTTCGACGAGTCGGCCGGCGGCTACGTCCCCGGTGAGGGCGGCGCCATGCTGGTCGTCGAGACCGAGGACGGCGCCCGTGAACGCGGCATCGGCCACTACGGCCGCATCCTCGGCTACGCCTCCGGCTTCGACCCGGCCCCCGGCTCGGGCCGGCGGCCCGCCCTCACCTCGGTCATCCGCAGGGCACTGGCCGATGCCGACATCGCCGCCGACGACATCGACGTCGTCTTCGCCGACGCCGCCGCCGTGCCCGAGGCCGACCGGGCCGAAGCCGACGCCATCAACACGGTGTTCGGACGCGGCCGGGTGCCGGTGACCGCCCCCAAGACCCTCACCGGCCGGCTGTACGCGGGCGGTGCGGCACTGGACGTGGCCACCGCCCTGCTCAGCCTCGCCGCCGACACCATCCCGCACACCGCGGGCGCCGGCCGGGGCGGACACCTCGGCATCGACCTGGTCGTCGAACGACCCCGGCACACCACGCTGCGCACCGCGCTGGTGCTCGCCCGCGGACACGGCGGCTTCACCTCCGCGCTCGTGCTCGGCGCGGGGGACCGCACCGGCCACCTCACGTGAGAGCCCCGAACCCGAAAGGCAGGAAAGCGATGGCCGGACACACCACCAACTGCATCGTCGTCGACGCCCCCATGGACTTCGTGTGGGAGCGCACCAACGACGTGGCGTCGTGGACCGACCTGTTCAGCGAGTACTCCGTCGCCGAGATCATCGAGCACGACGGCCCCACCGTCACCTTCCGGCTCGCTCTGCATCCCGACGAGAACGGCAAGGTGTGGAGCTGGGTGTCCCAGCGCACCACCGACGCCGAGGCCCGCACCGTCCGCGCCCACCGGGTGGAGACCGGCCCGTTCGAGTACATGAACATCCACTGGCGGTACACGCAGACGGACGACGGCGTCCGGATGGAGTGGACCCAGGACTTCCACATGAAGGAAGGAGCCCCGCTCGACGACGCCGGCATGACCGACCGCATCAACCGCAACTCGGTCGTCCAGCTGGGCCTCATCAAGCGGAAGCTGGAGACCCGGGCACGCGCGCTGTCCACCCCGTTCGCCGACCTCGCGGGCAAGCGAGTCCTGGTCACCGGCGGCTCCCGGGGCATCGGCCGGGGCATCGTCCTCGCCGCCGCGGCGGCCGGCGCCGACGTCCTCACCTGCTACCGGCAGAACAACGACCACGTCACCACACTCGGCAAGGAACTGGCCGGGCTGCCCGGCAGCGGCCACGTGGTGCGAGCCGACGCCGCCGACCCGGCCGGGGCCCGCTTCCTGGCCGAACGGGCCCGGGAACTCCTGGGCGGTCTGGACGCGGTCGTCAACAACGCCGGCGACTTCACCCCCGCCCCCTACGCCGACCTCGCCGACAGCGCGTGGGCCGCCGCCGTGCAGTCCAACCTCACCGGCACCCACCAGGTCACGCAGGCCGTGCTGCCCCTGCTGGCGAACGGCGCCTCGATCGTCAACCTGGGCTCCACCGTGGCCCGCATCGGCATGGCCGGGGGAGCCCACTACACGGCCGTCAAGCAGGGGCTGGTCGGCCTGACCCGCTCCCTGGCACGCGAGCTGGGCCCGCGGGGAATCCGCGTGAACACCGTCTCGCCCGGTCGCATCGACACCGAGGCGCTGGACGAGCTGCCGCCCGAGGCGGCCGCCCGGCAGCGCGCGCTCTTCTCGAAGTTCAGCGCCCTCGGGCGACTCGGCACCCCTCGGGAGATCGCCCAGGTCGTGCTGTTCCTCATCAGCGACCGGGCCTCCTACGTCACCGGCCAGGACATCCACGTCGACGGCTGCGTGTGAACCATCCTCACACCCCGAAAGGACATCAGATGGAACTCGGACTGCAGGGCAAGAAGTTCCTGATCACCGGCGGCTCCCGGGGCATCGGCCGGGCCATCGTCCTCGCCGCCGCTCACGCCGGCGCCGATGTCATCACCTGCTACGTGCAGGAGAGCGAGTACGTCGAGAGCCTGCGCCGGGAGCTCAAGGAGACCGGCGGCCACCACTACGTCATACGCGCCGATGTCGGCGAGATCGCGCAGATCGACTCACTGGTCGAGACGGCGAAGGAGAAGTACGGCAGGCTCGACGGCATCGTCAACAACGCCGGTGTCATCAGCCACATCCCGTTCGCGGAGCTGGCCCCGACGGAGTGGTCGCGCGTCATCGACACCAACCTGACGGCCACCTACCGCGTCATCCAGCAGGCGCTGCCGCTGCTCGGCGAAGGCGCCTCGGTCGTCAACATCGGCTCTCGGGGTGCCGCCGCGGGCATCCCGCTGCGGGCCCACTACACCGCCGCCAAGGCCGCGATGATCGGCCTGACCCGCTCTCTGGCCAAGGAACTCGGCGGCAAGGGCATCCGCGTCAACGTGGTCGCACCGGGGGTCATCGAGACCGAGGCCTTCGACTCGATGCCCGCCGAACGCGCCGAGGGCCTCCGCGCCACCTACGCCCAGAAGACTGCTCTCGCCCGGCTCGGCCGCGTCGACGAGCTGGCCGCCCCGGTCCTGTTCCTGCTCAGCGAGCTGTCCGCCTACGTCACCGGCGAGACCCTGAACGTCGACGGAGGTATCTGACCATGGCCGACGCCACGTTCCGGGTGATGCTCAAGATGCAGATCAAGCCCGGCATGGAAGCCGAGTTCGAGCGGGTGTGGCAGGAGGTCGGCGGCTCGGTCACCGACCACCCGGCGAACCGCGGCCAGTGGCTCTCCAGGAGCACCACCGAGAACGAGGACGGCATCTACTACATCGTCAGCGACTGGGTGGACGAGCCGCAGTTCCGCGCCTTCGAGACCAGCGACACGCACCTGCACCACCGCACGAAGCTGCACCCGTTCCGCAGCGGCGGCTCCATGGCCACGATGGAGATCGTCGCGAGCCTCGCGGGAGCGGCGGCATGACCACCGCCCCCGCCGTCGAGGTGGTGCTCTACCACCTGTCCGACCAGCATGAGGACGTCCTCGCGGCCTACCACGAAGCCAGCCGCCGCATGGCGGGCACCCCGGGCCTGCTGGGCAACCAGCTCATGACCGAACTCGGCCGCCCGGACAGCTTCGTCGTGATCAGCCACTGGGCGACCTGGGCGGACTTCGAGACCTGGGAAGGCGGCGCGGCCCACAAGGACCAGACCGCGCCCCTGCGCGAATTCCGTGACACCGGGAGGAGCCGCCCGTTCGAGGTCTACCAGGTCCTCGCCAGCTACTGACGGGCAGCGCCGCGCCGCTCGTGCCGGTCCCGGGAGTCGCCACCGCCGCCGGAGCGGGGGGCGCGCCGCGCGCCCCGCGCGCCTCCGCGCCCCCCGCGCCCCCTCGCGCCCTCGCGCCCCCTCGCGCCCTCGCGCCCCCTCGCGCCCTCGCGCCCCCTCGCGCCCCTGCGGTCC
>NZ_JBHXLV010000156.1:0-15640 GCF_042721685.1 Streptomyces sp. NPDC058459
GCGGAGAGCGACCGCTCCCCGCCGCGCCGAAGGACGGCTCTCACCGGTTGCTGGCGGCCACCCAGCGCTCCAGCGTCCGCGCCGCGGCCCCGGAGTCGATGGACTCGGCGGCCCGCACCATGCCCGCCCGCAACTGGTCGGCCAGCGGCTCCCCGGTCGGGTCCAGCGCGACCAGCGCCGCCGCCGAGTTCAGCAGCACCGCGTCCCGCACCGCTCCCCGCTCGCCCTCCAGCACCTGCCGGGCCACCGTCGCGTTGTACGCCGGGTCACCGCCGCGCAGCGCCTCCACCGGCACCAGCTCGATGCCCACGTCACGCGGGTCGAAGACCTCCTCGGTGACCTTGCCGTCGCGCACGATCCACACCCGCGACGGCGCGGTGGTGGTCAGCTCGTCGAGGCCGTCCTCGCCCCGGAACACCAGCGAGGAGTTCCCGCGCTCGGCGAAGACGCCCGCCACGATGGGCGCCATGGCGAGGTTCGCCACGCCCACCGCCTGGGACCGCACCCGCGCCGGGTTGGTCAGCGGACCGATGACGTTGAAGACCGTACGGATGCCCAACTGGCCCCGGGCGGCACCCACATGCCGCAGGGCCGGGTGGAACTTGACCGCGAAGCAGAAGGTGATCCCCGCCTCCTCCGCGACTTCGGCCACCCGCTTCGGCGTCAGCTCCAGGTTGACGCCGAGCCGCTCCAGCACGTCCGAGGAACCCGAGGCCGAGGACGCGGCCCGGTTGCCGTGCTTGATGACCTTCGCGCCGGTGCCGGCGACCACGACGGAGGACATCGTGGAGATGTTCACCGTCTTCGCGCCGTCCCCGCCGGTGCCGACGATGTCCACGGTCCGGCCGGGCACCTCGATCACGTTGGCGTGCTCGTACATCGCCCGGACGATCCCGGTGATCTCCTCGACCGTCTCTCCCTTGGCCCGCAGCGCCACGAGGAAGCCCGCGATCTGGGCGTCCGTCGCCTCGCCGCGCATGATCCGGTCCATCGCCCAGGCGGTGGCGTCCGCGTTCTGGTCGCGGCCCTCCAGCAGGGCGTTCAGTACCTCGGGCCAGGAACGGCCCGCCGCGGTGTCGCCTCCAGCGGGGGTCACAGCGCTCATCAGCCGCTCCTGGTGTGTGAGGAAGACAGGTGTCGGAAGACAGGTGTCACGGGTGTCGAGGGCACGCGGGGTGCCCTGTCCCACCCTATCCAGCCTGGACAGACCGAAGGGCCCCGCCGGGTGTTCCGGACGGGGCCCTTCGGCCGTGGCGTGGCGACGCGGGATCAGTGGTGGCCGTGGCCGCTCGTGATCTCCTTGTACTCGTCGACGGTCGCCTTCGGGATCTGGTTGTCCTCGCCGTAGTAGGCGCCGGACAGCCTGACCCGGAGGCGCTCGCCGGGCTTCACCTTGCGCTCGACCCCGTTCTCGTCGACCAGGGGGCCGATCCGGGCGGGCTCGTACTGGTGGTGCGCCGTCAGGGTGTGCAGCTGCTCCTGGCTGAGCGGCTCGTGCACCTCGATGAACTCACCGTGCGGCAGGCGCTTGATGACGCCGGTCTCGCGGCCGTGCAGCACCTTGTCCCTGTCCCGGCGCTGGAGGCCGAGGCAGATCCGCTTGGTGACGATGAACGCGATCACCGGTCCGGCGAAGAAGAAGATCCGGACGAACCAGGTGACCTGGTTGATCGACAGGTGGAAGTGGGTGGCCCACAGGTCGTTGCCACCGCCGACCAGACCGATCATGTACACCGTGACCCAGGCGACGCCGAACGCGGTGCGCGTCGGGGCGTTGCGCGGGCGGTCCAGGATGTGGTGCTCGCTCTTGTCACCGGTGACCCAGGACTCGATGAACGGGTAGACCGCGATGGCCATCAGCACCAGGCCGAACAGCACCAGCGGGATGAACACGCCCAGGACCAGCGTGTGGCCCCAGAAGTTGATCTCCCAGCCCGGCATGTAGCGGACCAGACCCTCGGCGAAGCCCATGTACCAGTCGGGCTGGGCGCCCGTGGAGACCTGGTCGGGCCGGTACGGGCCCATCGCCCAGATCGGGTTGATCTGGGCGATGGCCGCGATGGCCGCGATGACACCGAAGACCAGGAAGAAGAAGCCTCCGGCCTTGGCGGTGTACACCGGCAGCAGCGGCATGCCGACGACGTTGGTCTCCTTCTTCCCCGGACCCGCGAACTGCGTGTGCTTGTGGTAGAAGACCAGGATCAGGTGCGCCACCATCAGGCCGAGCATGATGCCCGGCAGCAGCAGGATGTGGATCGAGTAGAACCGGGCCACGAAGTCGTGGCCGGGGAACTGCCCGCCGAAGAGGAAGTACGAGATGTACGTGCCGACGATCGGCATGGACAGGATCGCGCCCTCGGTGAAGCGCACACCGGTGCCGGAGAGCAGGTCGTCCGGGAGCGAGTAACCGGTGAAACCGGTGAACATGCCGAGGACGAACAGCAGGAAGCCGAACAGCCAGTTGACCTCACGCGGCTTGCGGAACGCACCCGTGAAGAACACGCGCATCATGTGCACGAACATGCCGGCGAGGAAGATCAGCGCGGCCCAGTGGTGGATCTGCCGGATGAGCAGGCCGCCGCGCACGTCGAAGGAGATGTGCAGGGTCGAGCTGAACGCCTCCGACATCAGCTGTCCCTGGAGCGGGATGTAGCTGCCGTGGTACTCCACCTCGTTCATCGACGGGTGGAAGAACAGCGTCAGATACACACCGGTCAGGATGATGATGACGAAGCTCCACATGCAGACTTCGCCCAGCATGAACGACCAGTGGTCGGGGAAGATCTTCCGCATGTTGGCCTTGGCCAGGGAGTAGATCCCCAGCCGGCCGTCGGCCCAGTCGGCTACGCGCTCGCCGGCCGGGGCCTTCCCGCGCGAGCGGGACGCGTCGTTGTTCGCAGTACTCATCCGCGCTCCCAGAATGCAGGACCGACGGGCTCCGCGAAGTCGCCGAGCGCCTCGAGGTAGCCCTCGTCGTTCACACCGATGCGGAGCTGCGGCAGGGCGTGACCGGCAGGGCCGAAGATCACTCGGGCACCGTCGGAGAGGTCGAAGGTGGACTGGTGACACGGGCAGAGTACGTGATGCGTCTGCTGCTCGTACAGGGAGATCGGGCAGCCCACGTGGGTGCAGATCTTGGAGAAGGCGACGATGCCCTCGTGGGACCAGGCCAGTTGCTGCTTGTCCTTGATGTCGTTCGGCTGGAGCCGGATGATCATCAGGGCGGCCTTGGCGATCTCGTTCTGGAAGTCCTCGTCCTTCTCCTCCAGGCCCTCGGGCTTGGCGAAGGTCAGCGAGCCCACGGCCACGTCCTCGGGACGCAGCGGCTGGTTGGTGTTGACGTTGACGAGGAGCTTGCCCTTCGCCCACAGCGTGTGGCGGAGCGAGGTGCCGGGCAGCGGGCCGAGGTCGCGCAGCAGCAGGACGCCGGAGAGCGGCACCAGCGCGAGGGCGCCGAACATGGTGTTGCGGATCAGCTTGCGGCGGCCGAGGGCGGACTCGGCGGCTCCCTGGCGGAAGTCGTCGAAGACCTGCGCACGGACCGCGGGCTCCGCCGCGATCGGGTGGCGCTCGCCGGTCATCTCCGCGTCGGACATCAGGGTGCGCGCCCAGTGGACGGCGCCCGCGCCGATGGAGAACAGCGCCGTGGCGAGGGTCAGGCCCAGCGCGAAGTTGAGCGCCCTGATGTGCCCGATCGGGAAGACGAAGATCGACCTGTCGTCCGGGATCGTGACGAACGACGCGATGAAGCCGAGGGTGGCCAGCATCGAGATCGTGAACAGCAGGGCGACCACGCGCTCGGACCGGTCGGCGGCCCGCTCGTCGATGTCCTGGACGCGTTCCTCGTGCGGGGGCAGACCGGGATCGGCGAACGGGGTCTCGTCGTCCGCGACGCTCACCTGGCCGTGCGGGTGGGCCTGCGCGGCGGGCAGGTTCTCTTCGGGATTGTCTTGGCTACTCATGACTTCTTGGCCTTTGCGGTCCGAGCGGCGACCCAGACGGTGACCGCGATCAGCGCGCCGAGGCCGAAGATCCAGGCGAACAGACCTTCACTGACCGGGCCGAGGCCGCCCAGTTCCAGGCCGCCGGGGTTCTCGGTCTCACCGCTGTCGACCGCGTTCAGGTACGCGATGATGTCCTTCTTGTTCTTCTCCGACATCGTGGTGTCGGGGAAGGACGGCATGTTCTGCGGGCCCGTCTGCATGGCCTCGTAGATGTGCTTGGGTTCCACGCCTTCAAGGCTCGGGGCGTACTTGCCCCTGGTCAGGGCACCGCCCTTTCCGGTGAAGTTGTGGCACTGCGCGCAGTTGGTGCGGAACAGGTCGCCACCCTGGGCGATGTCCGCGCCGTCCTTGGAGTACTGCTCCTTCGTCGGCACACTCGGGCCCGCGCCCAGCGACGCTACGTACGCGGCGAGCTGGTCGATCTCGGCCTGGCTGTAGATGACCTTCTTGCTCGGGATCTGGGCCATCTGCGAGCTGGAGGCGGGCATCCGGCCGGTGCCGACCTGGAAGTCTACCGCGGCGGCGCCGACCCCGGCCAGGCTCGGGCCGTCGGAGGTTCCCTGGCCACCGGTGCCGTGGCAGCTGGCGCAGCCGACCTCGTAGAGCTTCTTGCCCTCCTTGATCGTCAGGGACTGGGAGGTTTCATCGGCCTGCGCCTTGCCCGCGGGCGCGAACGCGGCGTACAGCCCCCCGGTGGCCGCCAGCGCGAGGAGTAGGACGACGACCGCCGCCAGCGGATGGCGTCGTCGTGCGGAGAGCTTTTTCACGGATTACCCCGGTGTCAGGATCTTCTGCGTCGGTGCTTCTGGATGCGCGGGACGAATCCCGCTACTTGATCAGGTAGATCGTGGCGAAGAGGCCGATCCAGACCACATCGACGAAGTGCCAGTAGTAGGACACGACGATTGCGGCGGTCGCCTGCTCGTGAGTGAACCTCTTCGCCGCGTAGGTGCGGCCGAGGACCAGCAGGAAGGCGATGAGGCCGCCCGTCACGTGCAGGCCGTGGAAGCCGGTGGTCAGGTAGAACACGGAGCCGTAGACGTCGGAGGACAGCGACAGGCCGTCCTTCTTCACCAGTTCCGTGTACTCGAAGATCTGTCCGCCGATGAAGATCGCACCCATGACGAAGGTGACGATGAACCATCCGCGGAGCTTCTTCACGTCCCCGCGCTCGGCGGCGAAGACGCCGAGCTGGCAGGTCAGGGAGGAGAGCACCAGGATCGTGGTGTTCGCCGCGGAGAAGGGCACGTTGAGCGCGTGCGCCATCTCCTTCCAGTGATCCAGTCCGGTCACCGATCGAGCGGTGAAGTACATCGCGAAGAGGGCCGCGAAGAACATCAGCTCGGAACTCAGCCAAATGATGGTTCCGACGCTGGTGAGGTTCGGCCGGTTGACCGAGGGGTGCGCGTGCCCGGTGTCTACTGTCGTTGCTGTCGCCACGACCGACATTATGTCGGTCGCTTATCCCGCCCTCACTCCGGGGGTGCCGTTCGGAGTGTCTTCGCCCGTCGTACCGGTGTTGACGTGGTGTCCAGGGGAGTAACATCCGCCCCGGAATGGCCCGTCCGTATGACGCCGACGTCTCGGAGGAAGCATGCAGCCGACCGCCACTGTGCTGGTGTACAGCGACGACTCCAACACCCGTGAACAGGTACGGCTCGCCGCCGGACGCCGGCCGGCTCCGGACGTCCCGCTGGTGGAGTTCGTGGAGTGCGCCACGCCCGAGGCCGTGGTGCGTGAGGTGGACCGGGGCGGGATCGACGTCTGCGTGCTGGACGGCGAGGCGGTGCCCATGGGCGGCATGGGGGTGTGCCGCCAGCTCAAGGACGAGGTCTTCGGCTGCCCGCCGGTGCTGCTGCTGATGGGCCGCCCCCAGGACGCCTGGCTGGCGACCTGGAGCCGGGCCGACGCGGCGGTGACGCTGCCGGTCGACCCGATGGAGTTCGCCGCCTCGCTCGCCGGCCTCCTGCGCCGCGAGCGCCTGCAGAGCGCCTAGGACGGCCGCCTGGAGAGGTGCGGGGACCCGTCCGGCTCCCGCACCCCGGGCGGTCATGCGGCGGCGGGGCGCAGGCGTACGGAGTCCCGGGGGGCCGAGCCGCTCCGGGCGGCGCCGTTCAGGGCGCTTCCCGCGGTCCACTTCTTCCAGTCCAGGTTCCAGTCGCCGAAGCCGTTGCCGAAGTCCTCCATGGCGTGGCCGCCCGAGTTGACGACCTTCACGACGTCGCCCGCGCGGACGTGGTCGTAGAACCACTCGGCGTTGCCGGTGCTCATGCCGGTGCAGCCGTGGCTGACGTTCGCGTACCCCTGGGAGCCCACGGACCAGGGCGCGGCGTGCACGTACTCACCCGACCAGGTCACCCGGGTGGCGTAGTAGACCGGCAGGTCGTAGGAGTCGGAGCTGCCCTCGGCGATGCCGACGGTGGTACCGCGCATCCGTACGAAGTACTCCTTCTCCAGGACCACCTTGACGCCGTTGCGGGTCTCGAAGCCGGGCTTGCCGGTGGTGACCGGGATGGTGTTGATCACCTGACCGTTCTTGTAGAACGTGAGCTGGTGGGTGGCCGCGTTCGTGATGGCCTCCACCTTGTCCCCGATGGTGATCTTCAGGTCCTTGCTCTTGCCGCCCCAGAGCTTGTCACTGATCTTGATGCCGTCCAGGTTGCTGTGCACCTGGACGGTGGTGTGGGCCGGCCAGTACTGCTTGGGCCGGTAGTGGAGTTCCTTGTCACCGACCCAGTACCAGGCACCCTGCACGGCCGGGACGGAGTCGACGCGCAGACCGCTCTCCACCACGGCCCGCTGGGCCTTGTCCTTGACCGGCTGGTCGAGGGTGGCGGTGATGGGCTGTCCGACGCCGTACTCCCCCGCCTCGGGCCCGAAGGCGACGCCCAGGCTCTTCCTGGTCGCCGGCTTGACGGTGTCGAAGGTGAGGATCTTGCGGCCGGGTGCGCCCTTGCCGTCCTCGGTGCTCACGCGGACCGTGTAATGGGCGTCGGCGGCCAGCGGGGAGGTGCTGTGCCAGCGTCGGCCGTCGGCGGCGAGTTCGCCCGCCACATAGCGCCCTGTGGCGTCCGTGGCGGTGACGTCCGTGATCCGGCCCTCACCACTCTTGAGCGTGACGTCAAGGGGCTTGTCCGGGTCGGCCCGCTTCGCCTTGCCGGTGGGCGCGTTGAAGACGATCTGGTCCGCTGCGTCGTACGGCTCGGCCGACAGGGCGTCGCCGTCCGAGCCGCAGCCGGTGACGCCCGCGCCGAGGGCGGCCACCAGCAAGGTGCAGCTGACGACAGTGCGGGTCCGCGCAGTGTGGTTCATACGATCACGCTATGAGATGAAGACTTCACTGGCGCGGCGCGTAACCCGTATGAGGGACGGACACTGCGGCATACAGCGGAGCCCGGACCCACCCGATGGAGGGTCCGGGCTCCCGCCGTGTCGTGCGCTGTGTTACTGGGTGCGGTTCTCACCGCGGTAGTACTCGAACACCCAGCCGAACAGACCGATCACGATGAGGGGTGCCGAGAAGTACAGCAGCCACCAGCCGACCGCGATACCGAGGAAGGCCAGCCCGCCGCCGACGGCCAGGGCCAGCGGCTGCCAGCTGTGCGGGCTGAAGAAGCCCAGCTCGCCCGCGCCGTCCGCGACATCGGCCTCCCGGTCGTCCTGCGCGCCCGCGTCGACCCGCCGGGCGGTGAAGCCCAGGTAGAAGCCGATCATGATGCACAGGCCGAAGGCCAGGAAGAGCGCCGTGGTGCCGGCCGGCTCCTTCGACCACACGCCGTACACGATGGCCATGATCAGGACGAAGAAGCTCAGCCAGATGAACATCCGACCCTGGATCTTCACTTGCCGGCCTCCTTGCTGCCCGCGACGGCGACGCCGCCACCGGCGTTCTCAAGCTGGTCGAGGGCGGCGATCTCGGGGTGGTGCAGGTCGAACGCCGGGGATTCGCTGCGAATACGCGGCAGGGTGACGAAGTTGTGCCGCGGCGGCGGGCAGGAGGTCGCCCACTCCAGCGAGCGGCTGTAGCCCCACGGGTCGTCCACCTCGACCGGCTTGCCGTACTTCGCCGTCTTCCACACGTTGTAGAGGAACGGCAGGATCGACAGGCCGAGCAGGAACGAGGAGATCGTCGAGACCGTGTTCAGCGCGGTGAAGCCGTCCGCCGCCAGGTAGTCGGCGTACCGGCGCGGCATGCCCTCGGCGCCCAGCCAGTGCTGGACCAGGAAGGTGCCGTGGAAGCCGACGAACAGCGTCCAGAAGGTGATCTTGCCCAGGCGCTCGTCCAGCATCTTGCCGGTGAACTTCGGCCACCAGAAGTGGAAGCCGGCGAACATCGCGAAGACGACCGTACCGAAGACCACGTAGTGGAAGTGGGCCACCACGAAGTACGAGTCGGAGACGTGGAAGTCCAGCGGGGGCGAGGCCAGGATGACACCGGTCAGACCACCGAACACGAAGGTGATCAGGAAGCCGGTCGTCCAGAGCATCGGCGTCTCGAAGGACAGCGAGCCCTTCCACATCGTGGCGATCCAGTTGAAGATCTTCACACCGGTGGGGACCGCGATGAGGAACGTCATGAACGAGAAGAACGGCAGCAGCACGCCACCGGTGACGTACATGTGGTGCGCCCACACGGTCACCGACAGACCGGCGATGGCGATCGTCGCGGCGATGAGGTTCATGTAGCCGAAGATCGGGCGCCGGCTGAAGACCGGGATGATCTCACTGATGATGCCGAAGAACGGCAGGGCGATGATGTACACCTCTGGATGGCCGAAGAACCAGAAGAGGTGTTGCCACAGCAAGGCTCCGCCGTTGGCCGGATCGAAGATATGGGCGCCGAACTTGCGGTCCGCCTCCAGGGCGAACAGCGCGGCGGCCAGCACCGGGAAGGCCAGCAGGACCAGCACACCGGTCAGCAGCACGTTCCACGTGAAGACCGGCATGCGGAACATCGTCATGCCGGGAGCGCGCATGCAGATGATCGTGGTGATGAAGTTGACCGAACCGAGGATCGTGCCGAAGCCGGAGAAGGCCAGGCCCATGATCCACATGTCGGCGCCGATGCCGGGCGAGCGGACCGCGTCCGACAGCGGGGAGTAGGCGAACCAGCCGAAGTCGGCAGCACCCTGCGGGGTGATGAAGCCGCCCACCGCGATGGTCGAGCCGAACAGGTAGAGCCAGTAGGCGAACATGTTCAGCCGGGGGAACGCCACGTCGGGCGCGCCGATCTGGAGCGGCATGATCCAGTTGGCGAAGCCCGCGAACAGCGGGGTGGCGAACATCAGCAGCATCACGGTGCCGTGCATCGTGAACGCCTGGTTGAACTGCTCGTTGGAGATGATCTGCGTGCCCGGACGCGCCAGCTCGGCCCGCATGAGCAGCGCCATCACGCCACCGATGAGGAAGAACGCGAACGACGTGACCAGGTACATCGTGCCGATCGTCTTGTGGTCGGTGGTCGTCAGCCACTTCACCACGGCGTTGCCCGGCTGCTTGCGCCTGATCAACGGCTCGGTGCGACCCGAGCCCGCGGCCGCGCCGGCACCCTGGGGTTCATTGAGGATGCTCACAGGTTGTTCGTCTCCCGGTTCTTCTCGTGGCTCGTCTGCGCGATGCCGGCGGGAATGTAACCGGTCTGCCCCTTCTTGGCGAGGTCCTTGAGGTGCTGCTCGTAACGCTCGGGGGAGACGACCTTCACGTTGAACAGCATCCGGGAGTGGTCGACGCCGCACAGCTCCGCGCACTTGCCCATGAAGGTGCCCTCCTTGTTGGGAGTCACCTGGAAGGCGTTGGTGTGGCCCGGGATGACGTCCTGCTTCATCAGGAAGGGCACGACCCAGAAGTCGTGGATGACGTCACGCGAGGTCAGCACGAAGCGGACCGTCTTGCCCTTGGGCAGCCACAGCGTCGGGCCGGGGTTGCCGGTCTGCGGGTTCCGCGTGCCCGGCGTACCGACGTCGTAGACACCGCCGGCGTCGGCCGGGAACTGGTCCAGGAACCGCGTCGGGATGGCCGCGAGGTTCGGGTCCTTCTTGGCGTCACCGGTGGAACCCGGCACGTTCTCGATGTAGTTGAAGCCCCAGCTCCACTGGAAGCCGACCACGTTGACCGTGACGTCCGGCTTCTTCTCCAGGCTGAGGAGCTTCGACTCGTCCCGCGCGGTGAAGTAGAAGAGCACCGCGACGATGATGATCGGAACCACCGTGTACAGCGCCTCGATGGGCATGTTGTACCGCGTCTGCGGCGGAACCTCGACCTTGGTGCGGCTGCGCCGGTGGAACATGGCGCTCCACAGGATCAGGCCCCACACCAGCACGCCGGTAGCGAGCGCGGCGGCCCACGAGCCCTGCCACAGGGAGAGGATGCGGGGAGCCTCTTCCGTGGTCGGGGTGGGCATGCCGAGGCGGGGGAAGTCCTTGTATGTGCAACCGGTAGCGGTCGCGAGGACCAGGCCCGCGGTCAGCGCCTGCAGCAGCTGCCGCCGCACAGCGCGCCGCGGCTTGGGGGTACCGCCCACGCCTTTCGGGCGAAGGGGGAGGTCGGAGCCGTTGGGACTCACGTAGCGCCTTCCCGAGAGTCTCGCCCGCGCGGTCGACTACGGCCTTCTCGCTGGTCGGTCGCCGCCCTGCGTCGGGCAGGGGTTTGGATGTTTATGCGGACCAAACCCTAGCCGACGGTCTCCGGCGGTTCGCGGGGAGGGGGGCATACGCGTCGTCGGGTCGTTCCGGGGGGTGTCGGGGTGGAGCCAATCGCCGCTGTCGTTCGGGTTTGGGGGGTGCGCGGCGGGGTGGGGGCTGAGCGCGCCCGGCGGCGGAGCAGCGGACCGGCACAGCCCCCCGCCCCCAGGTGGGGACGTATGACGCTCGTTCTAACGTTGGTGTGTGGCCTACTTCGATGTCGCTTCCGGTGCTCCGCTTCATCCTGTCGCCCGTCAGGCGCTGTTGGCGTCGTTGGACGAGGGGTGGGCCGATCCCGGTCGGCTGTACCGGGAGGGGCGGCGGGCGCGGATGCTGCTGGACGCGGCCCGGGAGGCGGCGGCGGACGCGGTGGGGTGCCGGGCCGACGAGGTGGTGTTCACGTCGTCCGGGACACGGGCCGCGCAGGACGGGATCGCGGGGGCGCTGGCCGGGCGGCGGCGCGTGGGACGTCACCTGATCGTGTCAGCGGTCGAACATTCCTCGGTCCTCCATTCGGCGGACGCGCTCCAGGCCGAGGGCGGTTCCGTCACCCGAGTGGGCGTCAGCCGCCTCGGCGCGGTGGACCCCTCGGCATACGCGGCGGCGCTGCGGGCGGACACCGCGCTGGCGTGTCTGCAGTCGGCCAATCACGAGGTGGGCACGGTGCAGCCGGTGGCCGAGGTGGCCGGGGCGTGCCGGGCGGCCGGAGTGCCGCTGCTGGTGGACGCGGCCCAGTCGCTGGCCTGGGGGCCGGTGCCGGAGGGCTGGTCGCTGCTGACCGCGAGCGCGCACAAGTGGGGCGGGCCCTCGGGGGTGGGTCTGCTGGTGGTGCGCAAGGGGACGCGGTTCGCGGCCCGGGGGCCGGGCGAGGAGCGGGAGTCGGGGCGGGTCGCCGGGTTCGGGAACATCCCGGCGATCGTGGCGTCCGTGGCCGCGCTGCGGGCGGTGCGGGCCGAGGCGGACGCGGAGGCGGTACGGCTGCGGGCGCTGACCGACCGGATCAGGGAACAGGTGCCCCGGCTGCTGCCGGACGTGGAGGTGGTGGGCGATCCGGAGCGGCGGCTGCCGGGGACGGTCACCTTCTCCTGTCTGTACGTCGACGGCGAGGTGCTGCTGTCCGGGCTGGACCGGGCCGGCTTCTCCGTCTCCTCCGGCTCCTCCTGCACCAGCGGCACCCTGACACCGAGCCATGTGCTCAAGGCGATGGGGGTGCTGAGCGAGGGCAACGTCCGTGTGTCGCTGCCCTCGGGCGTGGCGGCGGAGGAGGTCGACCGTTTCCTGGAGGTGCTGCCGGGTGTGGTGGCGGACGTACGGTCCCAGCTCGGGGCGCCGGTGCCTCGGGTCGAGGCGCGGGCCGGGGAACTGGTGGTGGACTCCCTCGGCAAGCGCTGCCCGATCCCGGTGATCGAACTGGCCAGGGTGTTCGGCGAGGTCCCCGTGGGCGGCACGGTACGCGTCCTCTCGGACGACGAGGCGGCCCGCCTGGATATCCCGGCGTGGTGCGAGATGCGAGGCCAGGAGTACGTGGGCGAGGAGAAGTCGGAGCGAGGCAGTGCCTACCTCGTCCGCCGGGTGAGCTGATCAGCGGCTCGGCGGTACCGGCCCCGGGGGGCGGGGCCGCGTCGGATTCGCGCTCCGTCCCCCGGGGGCGACCAGCCGCCGGCGGGCCCGCGGCGGACCGCGGACCCGTCGAGGCAGGACATTCAGCTCAGGTACTCACGAACCTCGGCAGCCGCGTCCTCGCCGTACGCCTTCGTGAACCGGTCCATGAAGTGGGCCCGCCGCAGCCGGTACTCCTGGGTGCCCACCGTCTCGATGACGAGAGTCGCGAGCATGCACCCGACCTGGGCCGCGCGCTCCAGGGAGACGCCCCAGGCGAGCCCGGAGAGGAATCCGGCGCGGAAGGCGTCGCCGACACCGGTGGGGTCGGCCTTGCGCTCCTCGTCCGGGACGCCGACCTCGATCGGGTCCTCGCCGGCCCGCTCGATACGGACGCCCCGCGAGCCGAGAGTGGTCACCCGGTGGCCGACCTTCGCGAGGATCTGCTCGTCGCTCCAGCCGGTCTTGGACTCGATGAGACCCTTCTCGTACTCGTTGGAGAACAGGTACGTGGCGCCCTCCAGCAGTATCCGGATCTCCTCGCCCTTCATACGGGCGATCTGCTGGGAGAAGTCGGCGGCGAAGGGGATGGACCGGGAGCGGCACTCCTCGGTGTGGCGGAGCATGCCCTCCGGGTCGTCGGCGCCGATGAGGACGAGGTCCAGGCCGCCGACGCGGTCCGCGACCGTCTTCAGCTCGATCAGCCGGGCCTCGCTCATGGCGCCGGTGTAGAAGGAGCCGATCTGGTTGTGGTCGGCGTCGGTGGTGCACACGAAGCGTGCGGTGTGCAGGGTCTCGGAGATCCGGACCGACTCGGTGTCCACGCCGTGGCGCTCCAGCCAGGCGCGGTACTCGTCGAAGTCGAAGCCCGCCGCGCCGACGAGGATCGGCCCGGTACCGAGCTGACCCATGCCGAAGGCGATGTTGGCGCCCACGCCACCCCGGCGGACGTCGAGGTTGTCGACCAGGAAGGAGAGCGAGACCGTGTGCATCTGGTCCGCGACGAACTGGTCGGCGAAGCGGCCGGGGAAGGTCATGAGGTGATCGGTGGCGATGGAGCCGGTGACTGCGATGCGCACGGCAGGCGTTCTCCTGGCGGGAGGGGGGCGGGAAAAGGACAGGTCAGGGGACGGGAAGGGAACGGGAAGGGGACGGGAAAGGGAGGTGACAGTTCACGCTACCCGGAATCGGGCACCCGCTGAAGCAGGGGAAACTACCCGATAGTAGATCTTTCTTCACCGGCTCCGCCGTGCCTACGGTGCGCCTATGACGAACCTCAGGCCCGACGACCTCGAAGTGGACCTCCCCGCGCTGCGCGGCGACTGTGCCCGTATGGCCCCGCACTGGGCCTCGCCCGACCATGCGGTCACCCGTCCGGTCCCGCCCTCGCTGATCCACGGGGTGCGGGTCCCCACCCGTTCGGCCCGGCTGGTGGACGAGATGTCCGACTACGGCGACTGAGCCGGCCCTCGCCGGGCGCGCGAGGGAACCGTGCGCTCCCCTCGCGCGTCCCATCGCCGTCCCCCGCACGGGAGACGCGGGGCACGAGCAGCGAGGAGCGATGCGGTGACCAAGGAGCGACCCGAGAACGAGGACCGGTCCGAAGCCGAGCCGGAATCGAAGCAGGCGTCGACGGAGCCGACGAAGGAGCCTGCCGCGACCTCGGAGACCGCCGAGGCCTCCGGGGCTGCTGAGGCCGCCGGGGCCACCCAAACCGCTGAGGCCGCCGGGGCCGCCGAAACCGCTGAGGCCACTGAAACCCCCGAGGCCGCAGAGGCTACTGAGGCCGCTCAGGCCCCCGAGGCCACTGAGGCAGATGAGGCAGGTGAGGCCGCCGAGACTGCCCAGGCCGCCGAGACCCCCAAGGCCCGGACGGGTGAGGAAGCCCCTCCCGCCGAGGTCGGGCGCCCCCGTACCGCCGCGATCATCGCCTCCGTCGCCGCCGCCGTATTGCTGATCGGCGGTGGAGGCGCCTGGCTGGCCTCCGGAACCGGGTCCGGGTCGGGGTCCGAGGGGAAGCAGGCCGGAAGCAAGGGCGCTCCCCCACCGCTCGCCCTCGACAACGGCACCGGCCCCGGCCCCGGCGCCGCTACCGGCACCGGCACCGGCTCGCCCGGTATCGCCGTCGGCGAGCCCGACCCGAACGGCGGCGTGCACTACGTCGTCGAGGGCGACCTCCCCGAGGGCCCCCGCTCCGCCCCCGTCCACCTCGTGGAGGACAAGGCCGGCAAGGACGCCGTCACCCGGCTGGCCCGCGCACTGGGGATCGACGGCGCGCCCGTGGCCGAGGGCGACGGCTGGCGGGCCGGGGAGCGTGAGGGCGGGCCGGTGCTGAGGGTGACCGGTGGCGACTGGTCGTACAGCCGGTACGCGCCCGGTACCGACAACTGCCGCAAGATCACCGTCTGCGCGCAGGACCCGGCCGCCCCGGCCGACGAGCCGGTCGGCACGGCGGAGGCCGAGGGGGTGGCGCGTCCGGTGCTGAAGGCGCTCGGGCAGGACGACGCGAAGATCGACGCGAGCCAGGTGACAGGCTCCCAGCGGGTGGTGAACGCCGACCCGGTGGTGGGTGGTCTGCCGACCTACGGCTGGACCACCGGTCTGACGGTGGACGACAAGGGCGACATCATCGGCGGCCACGGCACGCTGGGGCGGACCTCGAAGAGCGACACCTACCCCGTGCTGAGCGCGGCCGGCACGGTGAAGCTGATGAACAGGGGGTCCGTCCAGGGGCGGCCGGAGCATCGGATGGGCATCGGCGGGTGTGCGAGCCCGGTGCCGCTGAAGGACCGCGACGAGCAGCCGTGCGGTGCGTCCACCGGCTCGCCCGGCGCCCCGGAGGCCGACCCGGTGACGGTCGTCAAGGCGGTGTTCGGGCTGTCCGCCCGCCCGGTGGACGGCCGGCCGGCCCTGGTGCCGTCCTGGCTGTTCGAGGTACGCGGCTCGGCGGCCCGCGGCGCGTTCACGGTGGCGTACCCGGCGATCGACCCGGAGTACCTCGCCTCCCCCGCCGCCGGGACCCCGAAGGAGGGCGGGGTGACGGTGGAGAGCTACCGCGCCGAGGGCCGGAAGCTGACCGTGCGCTTCCTCGGCGGGGTGTGCGCCGAGTACCGGGCGTCGGCGCGGGAGAGCACGGGCCGGGTGACGGTCACGGTCACCGAGAAGAGCCGGCCGGGCAACTGCGTCGCGCTCGGCAAGGAGTACACCCGTACCGTCTCCCTGGGCGCCCCCCTGGCCGGCCGTGAGGTGGTCGGCGCCGGCGGCGGCCGGGTACCGAAGGCGGAGCACGGCCTGACCCCGTGACACCCCGGCACACGACGACGACGGCGGCGGTCCCTCACCAGGAGGGGCCGCCGC
>NZ_JBHXLV010000157.1:0-15605 GCF_042721685.1 Streptomyces sp. NPDC058459
CCGGTGACCGGCCCGCCGCGGCTGCTCCGTGCGGGCGACGCACGGTCGGGCTGGTGCAAAGGGCCTCCCGGGCAGGCGACCCCGTGCCGCCCGCTGAGTCCGACGCCCGTGGTTCGGGTGTCGGCCTGAGAGCGTTATGCCCTCGAACGAGCGCGACCATGCGGAAGCGGCCACCGGCAGGCCGGTGAACTCCTTGTTACTTCCGGGCAAGGCCGGGTACACGGGAAAATCCCGCCGCACCGGTGCCGACGGGATTCAGGGTGTGTTCTGGTGCGGGCGCGGGCCCCGGTCAGCCGCCGAAGCGGCGGTGCCGGGCGGCGTAGTCGCGCAGGGCGCGCAGGAAGTCGACCTTGCGGAAGGCCGGCCAGAAGACCTCGCAGAAGTAGTACTCCGAGTGGGCGGTCTGCCAGAGCATGAACCCGGAGAGCCGCTGCTCACCGCTGGTACGGATCACCAGGTCGGGGTCGGGCTGGGCGCCGGTGTAGAGGTGGCGGCCGATCATGTCGACGTCGACGGATTCGGCCAGCTCGGCCATGCTGACGCCCTTGTCCTGGGCGTCGGCCAGCATGGAGCGCACGGCGTCGGCGATCTCCTGGCGGCCGCCGTAGCCGATGGCGACGTTGACCACTATGCCGTCGACGTGGGCGGTGCTCTCAGCGGCCTGCTTGAGGGTCCGCTGCATCCCGGCGGGCAGCAGGTCGGGGGTCCCGACGTGGTGCACGCGCCAGCGGCCGTCCTCGGCGAGCGTGCGCACGACCCCGTCGATGATGTCGAGCAGGGGGCCCAGCTCGTCCTGCGGCCGGTCGAAGTTGTCCGTGGAGAGCAGCCAGAGGGTGACGACCTTGA
The DNA here is from genome assembly GCF_042721685.1 of Streptomyces sp. NPDC058459. NCBI lineage: Bacteria > Bacillati > Actinomycetota > Actinomycetes > Kitasatosporales > Streptomycetaceae > Streptomyces > Streptomyces sp. NPDC058459. The sequence continues at coordinate 847 of NZ_JBHXLV010000157.1, forward strand.
CGTCGGTCTCGTCGCACCAGCCGAGGAACTCCTCGATCTTCTCGGCACCGGCCCGGTGGCCGTGGAGCGTGCTGGACCCCGCCGCCTTCGCCCAGCGGCGGTTGCCGTCCATGATGACGCCGATGTGCCCCGGCACCGACGCGTGGTCCAGGTGACCTTCCACCCGGCGTGCGTAGACCCTGACGAGCAGGGAGCGCAGCTTGTCGCGCAGGTTCACGTGAGAGCCCCTCCAGAACGGCCGCGGTTGCGGTCCCCGCGAGCAACGAGCCTACCCGCGCGGCGCATAACCCGAGAAAAACGGGCCGGTCCGTGGGGGGGAGACGGACCGGCCCGAGGGGGGGTTTCCACCATAACCCTTTGTGAGGGCAGAAGCGCGACTCGGCACGCCACAACTACTCAGCGGAGTCACCCGGCGACGTCTCGGTGAGCCCGGAACGCTTGCTTCAGGGGCTCACGATGGCCGATTCACAGCAGATTCCCAGGCGATCCGTCCTCTCGGCGAACGATCATCAGGTTTTTACGCCACTTCAGCGAACCCGGCGGGCCCGCGCAGGGGTCCCTCCGACGGACGACCCCGCCGACGAACGGTGACTTGACCATTCCGCTGAGCTACGACCGCTTTCCGGGCCACGCCGAGCCGGTCTGGATGTCGAGTGCCGTCCGCGCCCGGCCCGCCGGCTCCTCGAAGATCCTCTCCAGGGGAGCATGGACCTGGAGCCGGTGGCCCGGTGTCACCGGGTCTACGGGGCGGGGGCGTCGAGGACCAGCAGTACGTGGCCGTCCTCGTCGACCGCGCCCGTGCGGACGAAGCCGTGCTTCTCCAGGAGGGCGACGGAGGCGGTGTTGCCAGCGAAGGGGTCGGCGTGGAGGGGGCGTACGGGGTCCTCGGTGAGGAAGAGGGCGAGGGCGTGGGTGCCTATGCCACGGCGCCAGTAGGGGCGGCCCAGCCAGTAGCCGACGAAGCGTCTGCCGTCGTCGGTCCAGGAGACGACGTTTCCCGCGACCTCGCCGTCGGCGGTGACCGTGCGCACCAGGCAGTCGGGGTCGGGCAGGACGCGGGTGCGCCAGTGGGTGAGGAAGGCGTCCCGGGGGCGCGGGGTGAACCGGGACCTGTGGACGGCCTCCTGGTCGTGCTCGAAGGCCAGGAAGAGTTCGAGATCGTCCTCGGTCACGCCGCGCAGGCGCACGTCTGCTGTCTCGGCTGTCATGCGTCGGAGTGTGGCAGGGGGCACTGACAGTCGCGTGCGGCGTGTGGAGGGTGGGTACGGTTCCGGCGGAGGTGGGGCGGGATGGCGCGCTGGCGGGACGGGCACGGGACTCTTACGGTGCATCGGCAGGGGGGCGACGTGTGTGTCCCGCTGGAGCGGGCGGTGTCCTACCGGGCGCGGACCCGGGGGCTGCTCGGGCGGGACTCGGTCGAGGGGGCGTTGCTGCTGTCGCCGGCCGCGAGTGTGCACACGTTCGGGATGCGGATGGCCGTCGACGTGGCGTACCTGGACCGTTCGCTCCGGGTGCTGGCCGTACGCACGATGGAGCCGGGGCGCCTGGGACTGCCCCGGCCGCGGTCCCGGCATGTGCTGGAGGCGGGGGCCGGGGTGATGGCCGGGTGGGGGCTGGGGGTGGGGGTGCGGGTGTCGGTGGGCTAGCCGGTCACTGGGCGGTGCGGGGGAAGGAGACCTCCACGCGGCGGTTCTTCTTGCGGCCCGCTTCGGTGGAGTTGTCGGCGATGGGGTACTGCTCGCCGTAGCCGCGTACCTCGAAGGTGACGTCGGGGGCGTTGAGATCCTGGTCCAGTACGGCCTGTACGGCGTTGGCGCGTTGCTTGGAGAGGACGTCGCCGTGGGCGGAGGAGCCGAGGTCGTCGGTGAAGCCGAAGACGCGTACGCGGGTGGCCTTCTGCTTCTCTATCTCCGCCGCGATGCCGGCGATGCGGGCACGGGCGTCGGGGCCGAGCTTGGCGCTGTCCTTGCCGAAGAGGACTTCGGCCTGGAGGGCGAAGGTGACGTCGGCGTTGGTGTCCTCGCGGCGCTCGTCCCCGCTCTGGTCCTCGACGACGGACTTGATGTCCAGCACCTTCGCCCCCGCCAGCGTGGCGCCCTCCGGCAACTTCAGATCCGGGTCGGTGGGGTCCACGTCCACGGGGGCGGCGGCGCTGGGCTCGGTGCCGGGGGGTTCACTGGGGCCGTCCGCGTGGGCGGGGGCGAGCGCGGCGACAGGGGTGAGGAGGGCGACGGCCGCGGCGGTCGCCAGGAGGCGGGCGAGACGGGTGGGGGTCACTTTGGCCTCAGCCGGAGATTTTGATGGTGGCGGTGGGGAAGGTGGGCAACTGGAAGTCGATCTCGGGCGTGTTCACCGGAGGCGCCGGGAACTGCATGAACACCGCCAGCTCGGCACCGGACTTGAGGCCGGAGAAACCCGTGGTCGTCAGTGGGCGCCCGTCCGTGTCGCGCAGCACGTAATACCGCTTCTTGCCCTGTGGGTCGACGAGGGTCGCTCCGCCGAGTGACCTGCCGTTTCTGATGATCTCTGTTTCGTCACCGCTCAGGGCCGACGGAATGACGAGATTCTTCGCGCCGTCGTTCCTCAGGGTGCCGTTCACCGTGACGAAACCACCCGAGTCGCGCTTGGCGGAAGTGATCCGGAGAGTGAGCCCGTCCGACCCCTTCAACTCTGCCAGCGGGTCGTCCGACTGCCCTTCCTGCGTACTCGGATTAGACCCGCCCGGCCCCGTGGCGGAGGCAGAGGCAGGCGGCTTCTTGTCATCTCCCCCGCCGCCGCCGCAGCCCGCCATACCAAGGGCGACGACGACGAGGGAAAGGGCCGCCGCCCCCCTGGCGGTCCGCCGCCCGGTGAAACGCATACTCATGACTGATTCCTTTTCGCGTCGCTCGCCTGTCAGTCGGCGGCCAGGTGGACATCGAAGAGATCCTGCGGTTCGGGCAGCTGAGTGAGGTCGTCCGGCTTCAGATCCCAGTCCCGACCGTTTTCACAGACAAGTCGCGGCAGCACGTCACCGCCCGCACCTTCTCCGGGCTCCGCAAACGTGCAGATGGATTTGATCACGGCCTTGGCAGACGCCTTCGAATGGAAGTTCTCCGAACCTGGCACGACCGAGTCACCGACGGACTTGTGAGTCTCGGCCCTGACCGTGAAGGCGAGCGGCCCCTGCGGACTGCACTGTGCGTCGGCGTCGTTCTGGGCCGCCAGTTCCTCGGCTCGCCAGCAGGAGGGCGGCAGCCTGACATCGCCGTCGAATATGGCCTGCCACTTGGTGGGGTCCAGAAGGTCGTCGACCCATTTCCCGGCCAACTGATCGCGCCTGTCCTGCGCCGCCGCGAGTGCGGCTGCGTCGGCCGCTGTCTGGGCGCCACCGCGGTTCACCGCGGCCTGGCCGACCGCTAGGTAGGCCAACGCGAGAAAGAGCAGGCCCGCCACCACGGTGATGTAGATGGGAAAGGCCTGCCCTGTGTCCTGACGGGAACCTGATCCGGTCAGCCGCCGGTCACCTCGGAGATCTTCTGAGTGATCGCGTCGAAGATCGACTGACCGATACTCGTACCCGTGATCGCCAGGACGATCGCCACGACCACCGCGATGATGCCGAGGTATTCCACCGCCGTCTGCCCCATGTCGCCGCGGGCGGCGCGGGCCCGCAGGCTCGCCACGGCGGTGTTGAACCATGAGCTCATGGTGTTCCCCTCCGGATTCGTCTCCGATCCGCGCACCGTACGGCACTGAGCGGCGGCGGGCCCAGGGTCCGGGGGCCCAGAGTCGGGCCCAGTCGATCGCGGGCATCTCACCCCACCCCCAACCACTTGGCGGTCGCCTGGGTTCGGTTGGTGGTGTGGAGTTTGGCGAAGATGTGGTTGATGTGGTTCTTGACGGTCTTCTCGCTGATGAAGCAGGCGGCGGCGATCTGGTGGTTCGTCAGGCCGGATGCGACGAGGTCCATGATCTCCGCCTCTCTGGTGCTCAGTCGAAAACGCGACCGGAATGACTGTCCCACAGGGGATTGCAGTTGCGAAAGGGGGTTTGCGGATATCTGCCATGAGGGGGTGGGAAGTTCAGGTTCCTTGTGTGCAGTCGCACTCGGTGGCCGCACAGGGGGGAGCAGGGCTCGGGCCGCCCCCGGTGTCACATGCGGACGCCCCTCGCACACGTCCCGCACCGCCCGCACCAACTGCTCCGTGCCGAACTCCCCGTGCACCAGATATCCCCCCGCCCCCAGCCGCAGAGCCTCCCGCACGGTCTCCGTCTCGTGGCTGTAGGTCAGCATCATGACGGGCGCCAGCCGGACCAGGTGGGGCAATGCCGAGATTCCGTCGACTCCGGGCATCCGGACGTCGAGGAGGACGACGTCGGGCCGGTGGAGCAGCGTGGCCTCGTACGCCTCGCGGCCGTCGGCCGCCTCGGCGACGACCGTGGTGTCCTCGCGGCCGGTGAGGAGGGCGGTGAGGCCGGCGCGGACCACGGGGTTGTCGTCGGCGACCACGAGGCGCAGGGGGGTGGCCGGGGGTGCCTGGGGGAACCGCATCGGGGTCTCCTCTCGGGAAGGGGGCTCAGGCGGGCAGGGGGAGTTCGACGCCGATCTCGGTGCCGGAGGTGTGGTCGCCGCGGTCCATCCGGATACGGGCCCCCGCCGACGCGGCACGCTCCGCCATGCCCAGCAGCCCGAAGTGGCCCGCGGCGCGCAGGGTCTGGAGGGTGATGCCCGCGGGGAGGCCCTTGCCGTCGTCGTGGACCGAGAGGTGGAGGTGGCCGGCCTCGACGCCCGCGGTCACGGCCACCCGGGTGGCGTGCGCGTGGCGGTGGGCGTTGTCGAGGGCCTCGGCGGTGATGGCGAGCAGGGCGCGGGTGGTGGCAGGGGGGAGGGGTGGGAGCGGGGCGGTGCCGGTGCGGAGGCAGGTGACGGGGAGGCCCGTACGGGTGGTGAAGTCGGCCGCCTGGAGGTTGAGGCGCGGCCAGAGCGGGCCGTGCGGCGCCTCCTCGCGGAGGTCGGTGAGGAGTTCGCGGGACTCCGCCGCCGCCCGGCGGGCCGAACGGGCGACCAGTTCCGCCTCCTGGCGCAGCCGGGCCGGGTCGGGGGTGGCGGTCGAGGCGGTGGCGGCGAGGGCGTCGGAGGCGAGCGCGACGCCGTGCAGGGTCTTGGCGAGGGAGTCGTGCATCTCGCGGGCGAGGCGGGCCCGTTCGGTCTGTACGGCCTCGGCGGCGGCCAGCCGGGCCCGTACGGCGCTCAGGGCGTGGGTGGCGGTGCCGAGCCGGAGCATCAGGTTGCGCAGGGTGGAGCCCATCGCGCCGGTGACGACGCAGAGGCCGGGCAGCAGCAGGGTCTCGGCCAGGCCGGTGTGGCGTCCGGCGTCCAGGGTCGCGTGGACGAGGAGCAGGATCAGCGACTGGAGCGAGGCGAAGCAGGCGGCGCCGCGCCAGCCGTAGAGGAGCCCGGCCAGCAGCGGGGTGCAGACGCTGACGTAGGCGAGGGTGGTGCCGGGGCCGGCGGAGACGAGGAGGAGCGAGCCGAAGAGGGTGTCGGCGGCGAGGAGACTCGGGTGGCGCAGCAGGAGCGGTCCGAAGCGGGCCCAGTCGCGGAAGAGCACGTACGACACCATGAACGTGACGACGACGGCGGCGCCGACCAGCCGGGCACCGAGTCCGGGTGCCGCGTTGAGCAGGGCCGCCGGAGCCGCCAGTACGATCATCGCCAGCCGGAACCCGAAGACCTGCCGCCCCACGGCTTGCAGGGCGCGGACCTGGAGTCCTTCGGAGGGTACGGCCGGTTCGGTGCCGTGCTTCGCACCAGGCGGCATCACCCGCTCCCCCGGCCTCAGCGACATGCCTTCACCTCCCCCCGGACTCTTTCCCCTCCTTACTCCCCCGCCAACGACCCGAAGTCCACCCCGGAGCCCAGCAGAAGGCCCGCGCCCAGCAGGAGCATCGTGGCCGGGACCATGAAGGTGGTGATCATCAGCGTGGCCTTGGGCACCGCGCGGGCGGCCTTGCGGCGGGCGTTCTGGGCGTCGGTGCGGCGCATGTCCTTGGCCAGTGAGACGAGGGTGTCGACGATGGGGGCGCCGAGTTCCTCGCCCTGCTGGAGGGCGGTGACGAACATGGCGACCTGTTCGGAGTCGTTGCGGCGGCGGAGTTCGGTGAACGCCTGCCGGCGGGTCATGCCGAGGTCCATCTGCCGGAGGGTGATGCGGAGTTCGTCGGCCCAGGGACCCTCGTAGCGGGTGGAGACGCGGTCGAGGGCCTGGCGGAAGCCGAGGCCGGCGCTGACGACGACGGCGAGGACGTCGAGGAAGTCCGGCAGGGTGCGCTCGATGACGTCCCGGCGGACCCGGATCGCGGACCAGATGCCGACCTCGGTCCAGAAGGCGCCGAAGGCGAGCAGGAGGAGGGCGACGAACCACTGGCCGCGCAGCAGGAAGACCAGGAAGCCGAGGGTGCCGAGCGCGCCGTAGACCGCGCGGCGGGCGGCGTAGCGGTCGATGGTGAGGCCGCCGGGGTTGCCCGCGAGGTCGATGCGGCGGCGGTAGCGGGCGACCAGGCCGGGGCCCATCAGGCGCAGCACGAGGGGCGCGTACCGCATGCCCATGCGGTCGATGACGGAGCCGACCGCGCCGGTGCGGGTGGCGCCGGTCTCCAGGGCGACGGCGAGGTCGCCGGGCAGCCTGGTCTCGGCGCGGTACATGCGGACGCCCGCGAAGGCGCCCCAGACGCCGAGGGCCGCCAGCAGGGCGAGCAGGAGTGTCATCCGGTCCGTCATCCCCTCACACGTCGATCCGGCTCATGCGGCGGATGAGGACGAACCCGACCGCGTACAGGGCGAAGGCGACGATCACGCAGCCCTGGCCGACCGGGGAGCCGGTCAGGCGTTCCAGGGCGCCGTCCTTGACGCCGTTCATCAGGAAGAGCGCGCCGATGCCGAGGGCGGGCACGGCGTACGAGGTCATGGTGACCTGGGAGAGCTGGGTGCGGATCTCGCGCCGGGTCTCCTTGCGCTCCTCCAGCGTCTCGGTGAGGTTGCGCAGCGCGGAGACGACCTGGCCGCCCGCCCGGTTGGAGAGCACCAGAGTCGTCACCAGGACGACGAGTTCGCGCGAGGGCAGCCGGGCGGCGAGTTCGCCGAGGGCGTCCTCCATGGAGTGGCCGATCGCCAACTGGTCGGCCACCCGCGAGAGTTCCTCACCCGCGGGCGCCTCCAGCTCCTCGGCGGCCATGCCTATGGCAGTGCGCAGGGCGAGGCCGGCCTGCGTGGCGTTGGCCAGGATGCGGGCCAGTTCCGGGAGTTGGCTGATGAAGCGCTCGATGCGTTTCTGGCGCTGCCAGTTGAGGAACTGCACCGCCGCCCAGATGCCGAGGAGCCCGGCGATGGGGCCGAAGAAGGGCGCCAGGGTGGCCTGGCCGACGAGCCAGAGCGCGGCGACCGCGGTGAGCATTCCGGCGAAGAACTCGCCGGGGGTGAGGTCGAGTCCGGTGGCGGCGAGCCGGAGTTCCAGCGCGCGGCCCGGCGCGGTGCGGCGCAGCCGGCGGTCGAGCCCCCGGAAGCGGCGCCTGCGGCCGCCCGCCGAGACCTGGCCGGCGTGCGCGAGCCGGTCCTCCAGGGCGGCACGCCGGGCCCGGCCCGAGGCGTAGGTCTGGAGACCCGCGACGACGAGGACGCAGGTCAGCAGGGTGACGCCGGTGGTGAGCCGGACGAGGGTGGACAGATCCATGGGCCTACCTGGCTTCTCGGGTGGCTAGCTGGTCCGCGGTGTGGGCGACGCCGAACGCCTGGGGTACGGGCTGGCCGGCCATGTAGAGCCGGTCGGCGGTGCGGCGGGGCAGCGGGAAGTACTGGAAGGCGCCGTGGACCTGGCCGTCGGCGGTCATGGGGCGGGCGTCGAAGCGGGCGGCGGTGGCCAGCCGGTACGGCTCTCCGCCGTGGCTGTCCAGCAGGGCGACCTCGGTGATCCGGCGGGCACCGTCCGCGAACCGGGTGAGCTGGACCAGTACGTCGACCGCGCTGTTGATCTGGTCGTGCAGCGCGGCGAACGGCACCTCCACGTCGGACATGGAGGCGAGGGTCTGCAGCCGGGTGAGGGCGTCCTCGGCGCTGTTGGCGTGCACGGTGGCGAGCGAGCCGTCGTGGCCGGTGGACATGGCCTGGAGCATGTCCAGGGACTCCCCGCCGCGCACCTCGCCGACCACGATGCGGTCGGGCCGCATACGCAGGGAGTTGCGCACCAGGTCGCGGATGGTGACCTGGCCGCCGCCCTCGACGTTGGGCGGGCGGGACTCCAGCCGGACGACGTGGGTCTGCTGGAGCTGGAGTTCGGCGGAGTCCTCGATGGTGATGATGCGCTCGTGCGGCGGGATCAGTCCGGACAGGGCGTTGAGCAGGGTGGTCTTGCCGGTGCCGGTGGCGCCGGAGACGATCACGTTGAACTTGGCCTGCACCAGCCCGGCGAGCAGCAGCAGCATGTGGTCGTCGAGGGAGCCGAAGCCGATCAGCTCCTTGAGGGTGTAGGAGCGCGGGAAGCGGCGGATGGTGAGGACGGGCCCGCTGAGGGAGAGCGGCGGGATGATGACGTTGACGCGCTCACCGGAGGGCAGCCGGGCGTCGACCATCGGATTGGACTCGTCCACGCGGCGGTTGACGGTGGAGACGATGCGTTCGATGGTCTGCATGAGCTGGTCGGCGGAGGCGAAGCGCAGCGACAGCCGTTCGACCCGGCCGCCGCGCTCCACGAAGATCGAGTCGGGGCCGTTGACCATGATCTCGGTGACGGAGGCGTCTTCCAGGAGGGGTTCGAGGATGCCGAGGCCGAGCGCCTCGTCCACCACGCGGCGGATGAGCCCGGCGCGTTCGGCGGTGGAGAGCACCGGGCCCTCGCGGCTGATGATGTGGCCGAGGACGCGTTCGAGCCGGGCCCGGCGCTCGGCGGCGGCCAGCGAACTCATCTCCGCGAGGTCGATCTCCTGGAGCAGCTTGGCCCGGTAGGAGGCGACCAGGTGACCGTCCTCGCCCCGGCTGCCCTGCTCCTCGGGGGAGTTGATGCGTGCCCGCAGGCTCATGAGACGGCCCTCCTCAGTGGTCGAGCGGCATGGTGGCGGACTTGACGGCGTTCCCCAGCGGCCAGCCGGGCACGACCTGGGGGATCTTGACGGTCGCGGTCACGGTGACCGAGTCGTCACCCCCGCCGCCGTCCGCGCAGGACACACTGAGGCCGCCGCTGACCGCCGCCGCGCACGCCCCCGGCACGTCCTGGCGCAGCGAGGCGGCGCGCGCCCCGGCCCGCGCGGCGGTGCCTGCCTGCTCGGCGGCGTAGGCGACGGCGCCGATCTGGATGCCGGCGAGCCCGACGATCAGCAGCACGGGGACGAACCCGAGGTACTCGATGGCGACCTGGCCCCGGTCGCGGGGGCGGGTACGGGTCATCTCGGTCATCTCAGTCCTTCACCTCCTCCACGGCACCGGCGTGGCCGGACACCGTGACCGGGAAGTCGATGAAGCCGGGGAAGAGCACGGGGACCTTCAGCTTCACGTCGGCGGTGACGAAGCCGGTGCCCCCGCAGCTCACCGAAGCGCCGTCCCGCCACGCTCCGGACAGGTGCCGCAGCGCGGCGTCCGAACAGGCCCCCTGCCGGGCGGCGCCCCTCGGTGCGGCGGTGGCCGCCCGTACGCCCTCGTCGGCGGCGTTCCCGGCGAGGGTGAAGGCGTAGCCGGCCAGCACGCACTGCCACATCAGGACCAGGGTCAGCACGATCGTCGGGGTCATCCCGAGCAACTCGATCGCCACCTGCCCCCGGTCCGCCCGTAGTCTGCCGCGGCGCCTCATGCCTACTCCTTCCGCCGCCGGAAGCCCACGGCTCCCCGGTCGCCGCCGCGCTGCCGGCCGCCCCGGTGGGCGGGGCCGTCGGGCGCCCTGGCCAGGCCCAGTTCCCCGGCCAGCGCCCAAAGGGCCTGGCGTACGGTGCCGCGGGCGTCGAGTTCGTGCACGCGTCCGGCGTCCACCACGCCCTGGAGTTCCTTGTAGGCGGCGGGCACGGTGGTGCGGGCCAGGGCGGTGCCGGTGATGCGCTGGATCAGGGCGGGCTGGATCTCGGTGACGCGGGTGTACCGGTTGACCACGACGGTGGTCTCCTCGGCCTTGCGGATCTGGAGCCGGTCCCACATCCGCACGGTGCGCTTGGCGGCGCGTACGGAGACCACGTCGGGCGTGGTGACCAGCAGCGCGGTGTCGGCGCCCTCCACGGCGGCGGCGGTGGCCCCGGTGAGCTGGGCGCCGCAGTCCAGGACGACGACCTCGTAGCGGGACCGCAGGGCGTTGATGATCTGGCGGACGGCGCGGTCGGTGACCTCCTCGCCGCGCTCGCCCTCGCCCGGCGCGAGCAGCAGGGCGAGGCCGGTGTCGTGGCGGTAGACGGCGTCGGCGAGGACGCGCGGGGAGATGTCCGCGATGGCGGCGAGGTCGGCGACCGAGCGGCGGAACTGGATGTCCAGGAAGGACGCCACGTCACCGGTCTGGAGGTCGAGGTCGGCCAGCGCGGTGGACTTGCCCGAAGCCTGGGCGGCGAGGGCGAGTTGGAGCGCGACCGTGGTGGCGCCGGTGCCGCCCTTGGCCCCGCTGACGGTGACCACGGTGCCGCCGGGGCCGCTGAGCACGTCGGCCCCGCCGTGCCCGAGATGGCGGCGCACCCCGCTGGACCACTGGGCCGCGGCCTGCACCCGGTGCGCGAGATCCTCGTAATTCAGCGGCAGCCCGACCAGGCCGCGGGCGCCGGAGTCCATGGCGGCGGCGAACAGCGCGGGGCCCGCGTCGGTGGTGACGAGGATGACGCCGACGGCGGGGAAGCGCAGCGCTATCTCCCGGATCAGCTCCAGCGCCGGTACGGGCCCGATGCGTTCATGGACGACGACGACCTCGGGCAGTTCGTCGACCGACTCGGCGGCGAGCCGGGCCAGGGTGTCGACCAGCTGGGTGGAGTCGGTGACCGGGGGGACCGGCTCGGCGTCCGGGAGCTGGCTGAGCAGGGTGGTGAGGGAGCGTACGGCGTCCGGGTCGGCGCCGGCCGGCAGAATCCTGGTGGGCATGCGGGCCGCCTCTCACTTGTCCGTCGCGAGTTCGTAGGTGCGGTCTCGCTCCGGTATGTCCGTCCCGCCGCCGGGGGCGACGAGGGCGAGCCGGACCCGCTGGGCGAAGGACTCGGCGTAGGTGACGCGCTGGGCGTCCAGGGCGGACAGCGCGAAGGTGATGGGGACGGCCTCGGTGGGCTGCCGCGTCTGGTCGCGGTCCCGGTCGGGGTCGAGCGCGGTGATCTTCCCGACGTCGAGGACCCGGGCGTCCGTGACGATGATCTTCGACTGGTCGGGGTCGCTCTCCTTCCTGCCCTCGAAGGTGGCGTAGACGTTGACCTTGGCGCCGGGCGTGATCTTGCCCGCGACGCCCGTGGCCGCGTCGATCATGATGGCCACCTCCTGCTGTCCCGGCCGCAGTTCGGGCTGGTCGACGACCATGTCGGTCTGGAGCAGGGAGCCCGCGCGCAGGGTGGTGACGGCGATCTTGCCGCGCAGTTGGGCGAGGTCGGTGACGGCGTTGGCCGACAGCCACCGTTTCGGCATCCGGATCTTCTCGAACTGGTCCGCGCCCAGCGCGGTGTACGGCTGGACCGCGGACCTGACCCGGTACGCGGTGACCTCGGGGCCGACCTTGGAGCGCACGTCACCGATGACGGAGAGCACGCCCGCGAACGCGCCGAGGGCGCACAGGACGGAGAGGATCAGGAGTATCACGCCGCGGCGCTGACGGGAGTTCATGAACCGTGCAACCTCATTGGGGGAATCGGCCGTGCGGGACGGGTGCGGGGTCCGGGGTCGGTTCAGGCGGGGGCGCGCCCCTGAAGGGAGTGCGGCGGATGCTCGGGCGGGGAGGCGGAGCAGAAGACACAGCGGTCGCCGATGACGTCCAGACCGCACCAGTGGCAGCTGGACCGGCGTACGGAGGTGACGAGTTGGTACAGCACCGAGAGGTCGGCGAGGTGGCCGCAGAACTCGATCATCCGGCCGGTGCCCCACCAGGCGGGGGACTCGGCGGGCAGCGGGGTCTCGCGCAGCCCCTGCGCACCCCACTCCTTGGCGAAGCCGGTGATCCAGTCGGACTGCAGCTGCCCCTTGGCGAGCAGCATCCAGGTGCTGAACTCGGGACCCTTGAGGGTGGCGCCGGGCACCGCCTTGACGAGCTGGGGCTCGGGATGCGCGACGACGGCGAACTGGGCGCCGGGGACCCAGGACTTGGCGTGCGCCTTGAGTCCGACGGGGACGTGGTCGAGGCGGGCGACCGAGCCGAGTACGGCACCGGCGTGGATGTAGTGGGTGAGCAGCCGCCCGGCGCAGGCGAGCACCCCGGGGCTGAGGTCGCAGGTGGCGAGCTGGCGTAACTGCCGGGCGAGGACGGCCACGCCGAGCGGCGGCAGCTCCGGCCGGAACACGGCGATCCGGTCGCTCTCCAGCAGGGAGCGCAGGGTGTGCAGCCGGCGCACCACGGGCTCGGGGGTGGCCCGCGAGCACAGGACGACGAGATACCCCAACTGGTCGAGGAGGGCCTGGACCTCGGCGAGGGTCTGGTCCAGCGGGCGCCGGTCGAGGTCGCGCAGCACGACGGCGGGCATGGTCCGCTCGTCCTGCGCCGGCAGCGCCAGGTCGGCACTGGTCACGGCGATGGCAGTTGGCACGCGCAGCTCCCCGCTCTTCACACCCTCCGGCCCGTCGGCGCGGTTCCCCTCGGGCCATGACGACTTCGTTGCGTGACTACGTGAGCACTGTATCCACGCCTGGATCACGGGAGAACAGCGTTTGTGTAGCTCGTGGGGAACTCTCCGGTCACAACTTGCTTCAAACCGGGACAGGTTGCGCGGGCGGGCCGGGAGCGGTCCGTGCGCCGCCTCTTGACAGCGTAATTGGTCTGGACCAACGTGGACTCACACTCCCCACGAAATCCCCCACTGGAGGCCCCAGTTGGACCTCGTATCTGTCATGCCCGCGCCCAGCCGGCGCGGCCGGGCCCGTGCCTGGTCGGTGACCGCCGCTCTCGCCCTCGCCGTGGCGGGGCTGGCCACCGCTCCCGCCGCCGCGGCGGACGTCAACAACGCCAGGAACGCCGGCTTCGAGTCGGGCCTGTCCGACTGGACCTGCTCGGCGGGCAGCGGGACGACCGTCTCGTCCCCGGTGCACGGCGGCTCCGCCGCGCTGAAGGCCGTACCGGCCGGGCAGGACAACGCCCGGTGCACCCAGTCGGTGGCGGTCAAGCCCAACTCCACGTACACCCTGAGCGCCTGGGTGCAGGGCGGGTACGCCTACCTCGGGGCGACCGGCACCGGCACCACGGACGTGTCGACCTGGACCCCGGACAGCGCGTCGTGGAAGCAGCTCTCGACCACGTTCACCACGGGCGCCGGCACGACCTCGGTCACCGTGTACACCCACGGCTGGTACGGGCAGGCGGCGTACTTCGCCGACGACGTGCAGGTGCAGGGCCCGGACGGCGGCGGGGGCGGTGACCCGGCGCCGACGAGGCCCGGCACACCGGGCGGTCTCGCGGTGTCCGGCACCACCTCGTCCTCGGTCTCGCTGGCCTGGAACACGGTGTCGGGCGCGACCGGCTACACCGTGTACCGCAACGGCACCAAGGTCACCGGGGTGAGCGGCACCTCGGCCACGATCGGCGGGCTGGCGGCGTCGACCTCGTACTCCTTCCAGGTCACCGCCACCAACTCGGCCGGCGAGTCGGCGAAGTCGGCGGCCGTGAACGCCACCACCGCCTCCGGAGGCGGCACCGGACCGAGGGGTGACCTGCCCAGGCACGCGGTGACCGGGTACTGGCAGAACTTCAACAACGGCGCGGCCGTGCAGAGGATCTCCGACGTGCCCGCCGCCTACGACATCATCGCGGTGGCCTTCGCGGACGCCACCTCCACCCCGGGCGCGGTGAGCTTCTCCCTGGACTCGGCCGGGCTGAACGGCTACACGGCCGACCAGTTCAAGGCCGACATCAGGGCCAAGCAGGCCGCGGGCAAGAAGGTGATCATCTCCATCGGCGGCGAGCGCGGCACGGTCGCGGTCAGCGACACCGCCTCGGCGAACAACTTCGCGAACTCGGTGTACTCGCTGATGCAGACGTACGGGTTCGACGGGGTCGACATCGACCTGGAGAACGGCCTCAACCCGGCCTACATGACGCAGGCGCTGCGCTCGCTGTCGTCGAAGGCCGGCTCGTCGCTGATCCTCACGATGGCACCGCAGACGATCGACATGCAGTCGACGTCCGGTTCCTACTTCCAGACGGCCCTGAACGTCAAGGACATCCTCACGGTCGTCAACATGCAGTACTACAACAGCGGTTCGATGCTGGGCTGCGACGGCAAGGTGTACAGCCAGGGCTCGGTGGACTTCCTGACCGCGCTGGCCTGCATCCAGCTGGAGGGCGGGCTCGCGCCCTCGCAGGTGGGCATCGGTGTGCCGGCATCCACACGGGGCGCCAGCAGCGGCTACGTCGCGCCGAGCGTGGTGAACGACGCGCTGGACTGCCTGGCCAGGGGCACCGGCTGCGGCTCCTTCAGGCCGGCCCGGACCTACCCGGACCTCAGGGGCGCGATGACCTGGTCGACCAACTGGGACGCGACGGCGGGCAACGCCTGGTCCGGCGCGGTCGGCCCGCACGTGCACGGCCTCCCGTAGCGGTACCGGAGAACGGGCGGTGCCCCGGCTTCCCTCAGGGGGAGGC
>NZ_JBHXLV010000158.1:0-15544 GCF_042721685.1 Streptomyces sp. NPDC058459
TTTCTGCTGCCGGCCCCGGCGGTCAGCTGTCCTCGTGGGCGACGGCGCGGCGCGCGTCCGCGTCCAGGACGCCCCAGCTGATCAGCTGTTCGGTGAGGACCGAGGGGGACTGGTCGTAGATGACGGCGAGGGTGCGCAGGTCGTCCTGGCGGATCGACAGCACCTTGCCGTTGTAGTCACCGCGCTGGGACTGGATCGTCGCCGCATACCGCTGGAGGGGGCCCGCCTTCTCGGCCGGCACCGTGGCCAGCCGCTCCAGGTCCAGGACCAGCTTCGGCGGCGGCTCGGCGGCTCCGCCAGGCGTGGTGCCCGGCAGCAGCTCCTGCACCGGAACGCCGTAGAAATCGGCCAGCTCGGCCAGGCGCTGCACGGTCACGGCACGGTCGCCGCGCTCATAGGAACCGACCACCACGGCCTTCCAGCGCCCCTGGGACTTCTCCTCGACACCGTGGAGGGAAAGGCCCTGCTGGGTGCGGATGGCCCGGAGCTTGGCCCCGAGCTGTTTGGCGTATTCGCTGGACATATAGCTCCCCGGACACTGTGTAGACGCGGTCGGCAGGTGATCCCACCGCGCGGCTGGTAACTCACTGTGAGGTTACGCAGCGTGATTCTCCTGCGTCAAGCCGAATGGTCCACACCGACTCTTCCGTGGTAGTGGCCGCCGGTTGCGCCAAGCGGGTGAATGAGCACCCCCGGCGACCTGCTAGGATAGTTGGCGCAAATCCGACGTCCTTTAAAGTCCGTCCCGTGAGGCGGAGAAGGGGGTCCGTTTCGTATGGACACGCACGCCAGCACGCACGCCGATCCGCTCAACCCCGATGCCCGGCCGGTACTCGAAGGCCCGGACATCGCCCGCGTACTCACCCGCATCGCCCACGAGATCGTCGAACGCGCCAAGGGCGCCGACGACGTGGTGCTCCTCGGCATCCCCACGCGAGGCGTCTTCCTCGCCCAGCGGCTCGCCGTCAAACTGGAGCAGGTCACCGACCGGAAGATCCCGGTCGGCTCGCTCGACATCACCATGTACCGCGACGACCTGCGCATGCACCCCCCGCGCGCCCTCGCCCGCACCGAGATCCCCGGTGCGGGTGTCGACGGCCGCCTGGTGGTGCTCGTCGACGACGTGCTCTTCTCCGGCCGCACCATCCGCGCCGCCCTCGACGCCCTGAACGACATCGGGCGCCCCCGCGCGGTCCAGCTCGCCGTCCTGGTCGACCGCGGACACCGGGAACTGCCGATCCGCGCCGACTACGTCGGCAAGAACCTCCCCACGTCGCTGCGGGAGACGGTCAAGGTCCAGCTCTCCGAGGAGGACGGCCGGGACACCGTGCTGCTCGGCGCCAAGGCCGCCGACCGGTAGCGCTCCGGGTGCCCGGCCGCTTCGGCGTGCCCCGGCGCACCCCGGTCCGCCCGAAACCTCCCGTATTAACTGCCTTACGGAGCCTGACAGATGCAGCGTCATCTCATCTCGGCCGCCGACCTCACCCGCGACGACGCCGTCCTGATCCTCGACACCGCCGAGGAGATGGCCCGGGTCGCCGACCGGCCGATCAAGAAACTGCCGACCCTGCGCGGCCGCACGGTCTGCAACCTCTTCTTCGAGGACTCGACCCGCACCCGGATCTCGTTCGAGGCCGCCGAGAAGCGCCTCTCCGCCGATGTCATCAACTTCGCGGCCAAGGGCTCCAGCGTCTCCAAGGGCGAGTCCCTGAAGGACACCGCCCAGACGCTGGAGGCGATGGGCGTGGACGCCGTGGTCATCCGGCACAGCGCCTCCGGCGCCCCCTACCGCCTCGCCAACTCCGGCTGGATCGACGCCCCCGTCATCAACGCCGGCGACGGCACCCACCAGCACCCCACCCAGGCCCTGCTGGACGCCTTCACCATGCGCCGCCGCCTGATCGGCCCCGACGCCGGACTCGGCCACGACCTCGACGGCAAGCGCGTCACCCTGGTCGGCGACGTCCTGCACAGCCGGGTCGCCCGCTCCAACGTGGACCTGCTGCACACCCTCGGCGCCGAGGTCACCCTGGTCGCCCCGCCCACCCTGCTGCCGGTCGGTGTGGAGACCTGGCCCTGCGAGGTGTCCTACGCCCTCGACTCGACGCTGCCCAAGTCCGACGCCGTGATGATGCTGCGCGTCCAGCGCGAGCGGATGAACGCCGCGTTCTTCCCCACCGAGCGCGAGTACTCCCGCCGCTACGGCCTCGACGGCGACCGGATGGCCAGGCTGCCGGAGCACGCCATCGTCATGCATCCCGGCCCGATGGTCCGGGGCATGGAGATCACCGCCGAGGTCGCCGACTCCGACCGCTGCACGGTCGTGGAGCAGGTCGCCAACGGGGTCTCCATCCGCATGGCCGTCCTCTATCTGCTGCTCGGCGGCAACGAGCCCGCCGGCACCGCGGGTACCGCCCACCTTCGTACCGAGGAGAAGTAAGACCCATGAGCAAGATCCTGATCCGGGGTGCGAAGGTGCTCGGGGGCGAGCCGCAGGACGTGCTGATCGACGGCGAGCTGATCGCGGCGGTCGGCACCGGGCTGAGCGCCGAGGGCGCCGGCCGTGCCGGAGGCGCGCAGGACGTGACCGTCATCGAGGCGGACGGCAAGGTGCTGCTGCCGGGCCTGGTCGACCTGCACACCCATCTGCGCGAGCCGGGCCGCGAGGACTCCGAGACCGTGCTGACCGGCACCCGCGCCGCCGCCTCCGGCGGGTTCACCGCCGTCTTCGCCATGGCCAACACCTTCCCCGTCGCCGACACCGCCGGCGTGGTCGAGCAGGTCTGGCGGCTCGGCAAGGAGTCCGGCTACTGCGACGTACGGCCCGTCGGCGCCGTCACCGTCGGCCTGGAGGGCAAGAAGCTCGCCGAGCTGGGGGCCATGCACGACTCGGCCGCCGAGGTCAGCGTCTTCTCCGACGACGGCAAGTGCGTGGACGACGCGGTCATCATGCGCCGCGCGCTGGAGTACGTGAAGGCGTTCGGCGGGGTCGTCGCCCAGCACGCCCAGGAGCCCCGGCTCACCGAGGGCGCCCAGATGAACGAGGGCGTCGTCTCCGCCGAACTGGGCCTGGGCGGCTGGCCGGCCGTCGCCGAGGAGTCGATCATCGCGCGGGACGTACTGCTCGCCGAGCACGTCGGCTCCCGCCTGCACATCTGCCACCTCTCCACGGCCGGCTCGGTGGAGATCATCCGCTGGGCCAAGTCGCGCGGCATCGACGTCACCGCCGAGGTGTGCCCGCACCACCTGCTCCTGACCGAGGAGATGGTGCGCACCTACAACCCCGCCTACAAGGTCAACCCCCCACTGCGCACCGAGCGCGACGTACGCGCCCTGCGCGAGGCGCTGGCCGACGGCACGATCGACATCGTCGCCACTGACCACGCCCCGCACCCGCACGAGGACAAGGACTGCGAGTGGGCCGCGGCCGCCATGGGCATGGTCGGCCTGGAGACCGCGCTGTCCGTGGTGCAGGAGACCATGGTGGAGACCGGCCTGCTGGACTGGGCGGCGGTCGCCGACCGGATGTCCTTCACCCCGGCCCGCATCGGCGACGCCACCGGCCACGGCCGCCCCGTCGCCGCGGGCGAGCCCGCCAACCTCACCCTCGTGGACACGGCCTACCGTGGACAGGTGGACCCCGCGCGCTTCGCCTCGCGCAGCCGCAACACCCCCTACGAGGGCCGTGAGCTGCCGGGCCGTGTCACCCACACCTGGCTGCGGGGCAAGGCCACGCTCATGGACGGGAAGCTCACGTGACACCTGCAACTCAGCTCGCCGTATCGCTCGCCCCGGCCCTGGCGGACGAGAAGAAGTCGGCCGCGGTGACCGACTGGGCCGCCCGCCTGGGCTGGCTCGTCGGACTGGCCCTCTTCGTCGCCCTCGTCTACTGGCTGATGCGCGAGGGCTGGAAGTGGCGCGGCACCCTCCAGAGCGACCTGCCCGAGCTGCCCGAGGTGCCGGACGACCCCGGCCCCGAGAAACTGACCATGAACGGCCGCTACCACGGTTCCACCACCGCCGGGCAGTGGCTGGACCGGATCGTCGCCCACGGCCTGGGCTCGCGCAGCCGGGCCGAGCTGACCCTCACCGACGCGGGCCTGGTGGTCGAACGCCCCGGCGCCACCGACTTCCTTATCCCTGCCGACGCGCTGCGCGGCGCCCGGCTCGACAAGGGCATCGCGGGCAAGGTCCTCACCGAGGGCGGACTGCTCGTGGTGACCTGGGCACACGGCGGGAAGCTGATCGACTCCGGCTTCCGCTCCGACCGCGCCGCCGAACACACCACCTGGGTCGAGACCCTGAACCAGCTGACCAACCACACGGAAGGCGCACGATGACGACCTCCACCAGGGGAGCCGCCAGGACTCCCGCCGTACTCGTCCTGGAGGACGGCCGCACCTTCCGCGGCCGCGCCTACGGGGCCGTGGGGGAGACCTTCGGCGAGGCCGTGTTCTCCACCGGCATGACCGGCTACCAGGAGACCCTGACCGACCCCTCCTACGACCGCCAGATCGTCGTCGCCACCGCCCCGCAGATCGGCAACACCGGCTGGAACGACGAGGACGACGAGTCGGGCCGCATCTGGGTCTCCGGCTACGTCGTGCGCGACCCCGCGCGCGTGCCGTCCAACTGGCGCTCCCGGCGCTCCCTGGACGACGAGCTGACCGCCCAGGGCGTCGTCGGCATCAGCGGCATCGACACCCGCGCCCTCACCCGGCACCTGCGCGAGCGCGGCTCCATGCGCGCCGGCATCTTCTCCGGCGAGACGCTGGCACCCGACGCCGAACTGGTGACGCGGGTCCAGGCCCAGCCGCACATGAAGGGCGCGAGCCTCTACGAGGAGGTCGCCACCAAGGAGGCGTACGTCGTCCCCGCGGTCGGCGAGAAGAAGTTCACCGTCGCCGCCATCGACCTCGGCATCAAGGGCATGACCCCGCAGCGGATGGCCGAGCGCGGCATAGAGGTCCACGTGCTCCCGGCGACCGCCACGGCCGAGGACGTCTACGCCGTGCGGCCCGACGGCGTGTTCTTCTCCAACGGCCCCGGCGACCCGGCCACGGCCGACGGCCCGGTGGCCCTGATGACGGCCGTGCTGGAGCGGAGGACCCCGCTGTTCGGCATCTGCTTCGGCAACCAGATCCTCGGCCGCGCCCTCGGCTTCGGCACCTACAAGCTGAAGTACGGCCACCGGGGCATCAACCAGCCGGTCCAGGACCGCACCACCGGCAAGGTCGAGGTCACCGCGCACAACCACGGCTTCGCCGTCGACGCCCCGCTGGACCAGGTCAGCGACACGAAGTTCGGCCGCGCCGAGGTCTCCCACGTCTGCCTGAACGACGACGTGGTGGAGGGACTCCAGCTGCTCGACCAGCCGGCCTTCTCCGTCCAGTACCACCCCGAGGCGGCGGCCGGTCCGCACGACGCCGCCTACCTGTTCGACCGCTTCACGTCTTTGATGAGCACCGTCCGGGAGGGCCAGCGTGCCTAAGCGCTCCGACATCCAGTCCGTCCTGGTCATCGGCTCGGGCCCGATCGTCATCGGTCAGGCCGCCGAGTTCGACTACTCCGGCACCCAGGCGTGCCGCGTGCTCAAGGCCGAGGGCCTGCGCGTGATCCTCGTCAACTCCAACCCGGCGACGATCATGACCGACCCGGAGATCGCCGACGCCACCTACGTCGAGCCGATCACCCCCGAGTTCGTCGAGAAGATCATCGCCAAGGAGCGCCCCGACGCCCTCCTGCCCACCCTCGGCGGCCAGACCGCCCTGAACACCGCCATCTCCCTGCACGACAGCGGTGTGCTGGAGAAGTACGGCGTCGAACTGATCGGCGCCAGGCCCGAGGCGATCCACAAGGGCGAGGACCGCGACCTCTTCAAGGGCGTCGTGGAGGAAGTCCGCAAGAAGACCGGCCACGGCGAGTCCGCCCGCTCGGTCATCTGCCACACGATGGACGACGTCCTCCAGGGCGTCGACACGCTCGGCGGCTACCCCGTCGTCGTCCGGCCCTCCTTCACCATGGGCGGCGCCGGCTCCGGTTTCGCCCACGACGAGGAGGAGCTGCGCCGCATCGCCGGCCAGGGCCTCACGCTCTCCCCGACCACCGAGGTGCTCCTGGAGGAGTCCATCCTCGGCTGGAAGGAGTACGAGCTGGAGCTGATGCGCGACCGGCACGACAACGTCGTGGTCGTCTGCTCCATCGAGAACTTCGACCCCATGGGCGTGCACACCGGCGACTCGATCACCGTCGCGCCGTCCATGACGCTGACCGACCGCGAGTACCAGCTGCTGCGCGA
Organism: Streptomyces sp. NPDC058459; assembly: GCF_042721685.1. Classification (NCBI taxonomy): domain Bacteria; kingdom Bacillati; phylum Actinomycetota; class Actinomycetes; order Kitasatosporales; family Streptomycetaceae; genus Streptomyces; species Streptomyces sp. NPDC058459. Next base: position 6,299 of record NZ_JBHXLV010000158.1, read on the forward strand.
CGTCGGCATCGCCATCATCCGCGAGGTCGGCGTGGACACCGGCGGCTGCAACATCCAGTTCGCGGTGAACCCCGAGGACGGCCGGGTCATCGTCATCGAGATGAACCCGCGGGTCTCCCGGTCCTCCGCGCTCGCCTCCAAGGCCACCGGCTTCCCGATCGCCAAGATCGCCGCCAAGCTGGCCGTCGGCTACACGCTGGACGAGATCCCCAACGACATCACCCAGGAGACCCCGGCCTCCTTCGAGCCCACGCTCGACTACGTCGTCGTCAAGGCGCCCCGGTTCGCCTTCGAGAAGTTCCCGCAGGCCGACTCCACGCTGACCACCACCATGAAGTCGGTCGGCGAGGCCATGGCCATCGGCCGCAACTTCACCGAGGCGTTCCAGAAGGCGCTGCGCTCGCTGGAGAAGAAGGGCAGCCAGTTCACCTTCGTGGGCGACCCCGGTGACAAGGCCGCCCTCCTCGAAGAGGCGGTACGCCCCACCGACGGGCGGGTCAACACCGTCATGCGGGCCATCCGCGCGGGCGCCACGCCGGAGGAGATCTTCGCGTACACGAAGATCGACCCGTGGTTCGTCGACCAGCTCTTCCTGATCAAGGAGACCGCCGACGAGCTGGCCGAGGCGACCGAGCTGACCGCCGAACTGCTCGCCGAGGCCAAGCGGCACGGCTTCTCCGACCTCCAGATCGCTGAGATCCGGGGCCTGCGCGAGGACGTCGTCCGCGAGGTCCGGCACGTGCTGGGCATCCGCCCGGTCTACAAGACGGTCGACACCTGCGCCGCCGAGTTCGCCGCGCGGACGCCGTACTTCTACTCCTCCTACGACGAGGAGAGCGAGGTCGCGCCGCGCGAGAAGCCCGCCGTGATCATCCTGGGGTCCGGCCCCAACCGCATCGGCCAGGGCATCGAGTTCGACTACTCCTGCGTCCACGCCTCCTTCGCGCTCTCCGACGCCGGGTACGAGACCGTGATGGTCAACTGCAACCCGGAGACCGTCTCCACCGACTACGACACCTCCGACCGGCTCTACTTCGAGCCGCTCACCCTGGAGGACGTGCTGGAGATCGTCCACGCGGAGTCCCTGGCCGGCCCGATCGCCGGTGTCGTCGTGCAGCTCGGCGGGCAGACCCCGCTGGGCCTCGCGCAGGCGCTGAAGGACAACGGCGTGCCGGTCGTCGGCACCCCGCCCGAGGCCATCCACGCCGCCGAGGACCGGGGCGCCTTCGGGCGCGTCCTCGCCGAGGCCGGCCTGCCCGCGCCCAAGCACGGCACCGCCACCACCTTCACCGAGGCCAAGGCCATCGCGGACGAGATCGGCTACCCGGTCCTGGTCCGCCCCTCCTACGTCCTCGGCGGGCGCGGCATGGAGATCGTCTACGAGGAGGAGCGGCTCTCCGCCTACATCGCGGAGTCCACCGAGATCAGCCCGTCCCGGCCGGTCCTCGTGGACCGCTTCCTGGACGACGCCATCGAGATCGACGTCGACGCCCTCTACGACGGCGAGGAGCTGTACCTCGGCGGTGTCATGGAGCACATCGAGGAGGCCGGCATCCACTCCGGCGACTCGGCGTGCGCCCTGCCCCCGATCACCCTCGGCGGCTTCGACATCAAGCGGCTGCGCGCCTCCACCGAGGCCATCGCCGAGGGCGTCGGCGTGCGCGGACTGATCAACATCCAGTTCGCCATGTCGGGCGACATCCTCTACGTCCTGGAGGCCAACCCGCGCGCCTCCCGCACGGTCCCCTTCACCTCCAAGGCGACCGCCGTCCCGCTCGCCAAGGCCGCCGCCCGCATCTCGCTGGGGTCGACCATCGCCGAGCTGCGCGCCGAGGGCCTGCTGCCCGCCACCGGCGACGGCGGCGAACTGCCGCTGGACGCGCCGATCTCCGTCAAGGAGGCCGTGATGCCCTGGTCCCGCTTCCGGGACATCCAGGGCCGGGGCGTGGACACCGTGCTCGGCCCGGAGATGCGCTCCACCGGCGAGGTCATGGGCATCGACTCCGTCTTCGGCACGGCGTACGCCAAGTCGCAGGCCGGTGCGTACGGCCCGCTGCCCACCAAGGGCCGCGCGTTCATCTCGGTCGCCAACCGCGACAAGCGCTCGATGATCTTCCCGGCCCGTGAGCTGGTCGCCCACGGCTTCGAGCTGCTGGCCACCTCCGGCACCGCCGAGGTCCTCAGGCGCAACGGCATCAACGCCACCGTCGTGCGCAAGCAGTCCGAGGGCGCCGGCCCGAACGGGGAGCGGACCATCGTCCAGCTCATCCACGACGGCGAGGTCGACCTCATCGTCAACACGCCCTACGGCACCGGCGGCCGCCTCGACGGCTACGACATCCGTACGGCGGCAGTGGCCCGCTCGGTTCCCTGCCTGACCACCGTGCAGGCGCTCGCCGCCGCCGTCCAGGGCATCGACGCCCTAGGCCGCGGCGACGTGGGCGTCCGGTCGCTTCAGGAACACGCGGCACACCTGAACGCCGCCCGCGACTAGCCACCGAGGAGGGGGACACCGGAAACGGTGTCCCCCTCTTCATGAGGACACCGCCATGTACAAGTTCTTCTTCGACCTCGTCTTCAGGCGGATGGACCCGGAACAGGCCCACCACCTCGCCTTCCGCTGGATTCGCCTGCTCGCCCGCGTCCCGGTCCTGCGCACGTTCGCCGCCGCCGCGCTCGCCCCCCGCCACGAGAACCTGCGCACCGAGGCCCTCGGGCTGCGCATGCACGGCCCCTTCGGGCTCGCTGCCGGCTTCGACAAGAACGCCGTCGGCATCGACGGGCTCTCGATGCTCGGCTTCGACCACGTCGAGATCGGCACCGTCACCGGCGAGGCCCAGCCGGGCAACCCCAGGCAGCGGCTGTTCCGGCTGGTCGCCGACCGCGCCCTGATCAACCGCATGGGCTTCAACAACGAGGGCTCCCTCGCCGTCGCCGCCCGGCTCGCCTCGCGACGCCCGGTGTTCCGTACCGTCGTCGGCGTCAACATCGGCAAGACCAAGGCCGTCCCGGAGGCGGACGCCGTCGCCGACTACGTGAAGTCCGCCGAGCGGCTCGCCCCGCACGCCGACTACCTCGTGGTGAACGTCTCCTCCCCGAACACCCCCGGCCTGCGGAGCCTCCAGGCCACCGAGGCGCTGCGCCCGCTGCTCGGCGCCGTGCGCGAGGCCGCCGACCGCGCCACGGGCGAGCGCCGTGTGCCGCTCCTGGTGAAGATCGCCCCCGACCTCGCGGACGAGGACGTCGACGCGGTCGCCGACCTCGCGGTGGAACTCGGTCTGGACGGCATCATCGCCACCAACACCACCATCGCCCGCGAGGGCCTCGGTCTGCGCTCCGCGCCCGCGCTGGTGAAGGAGGCCGGCGGTCTGTCCGGCGCCCCGCTGAAGGCACGCTCCCTGGAGGTGCTGCGCCGCCTGTACGCGCGCGTGGGCGACCGCCTCACCCTGGTGGGCGTCGGCGGCGTGGAGAGCGCCGAGGACGCCTGGCAGCGCATCCTGGCCGGCGCCACCCTGGTCCAGGGCTACAGCGCCTTCGTCTACGAGGGCCCCTTCTGGACCCGCGCCGTGCACAAGGGCCTCGCCGCCCGGCTGGCCGCCAGCCCCTACGCCACCCTCGCCGAAGCGGTCGGCGCCGACGTCAGGAACCCCGCATGACCGAGCCCTTCGGTACCCGGCTGCGCCGCGCCATGGACGAGCGCGGCCCGCTGTGCGTCGGCATCGACCCGCACGCCTCGCTGCTCGCCGACTGGGGCCTGAACGACGACGTGGGCGGCCTGGAGCGGTTCAGCCGCACGGTCGTGGAGGCCATCGCCGACCGGGTCGCCGTCATCAAGCCGCAGAGCGCGTTCTTCGAGCGGTTCGGCTCGCGCGGTGTCGCCGTCCTGGAGCGCACGGTGGCGGAGGCCCGCGCGGCGGGCGCCCTGGTCGTGATGGACGCCAAGCGCGGCGACATCGGCTCCACCATGGCCGGGTACGCGGAGGCGTTCCTGCGCCAGGACGCCCCGCTGTTCTCGGACGCGCTCACCGTCTCGCCGTACCTCGGCTACGGCTCGCTCGCCCCGGCGTTCGAGCTGGCCCGTGAGAACGGTGCCGGGCTGTTCGTGCTGGCGCTGACCTCCAACCCGGAGGGCCCCGAGGTGCAGCACGCGGTCCGCGCGGACGGCCGTACGGTCGCCGCCACCGTGCTGGCCCACCTCGCCGCCGAGAACGCGGGCGCCGAGCCCCTCGGCTCCTTCGGCGCGGTCGTCGGCGCCACGGTGGGCGACCTGTCGTCCTACGACCTCGCCATCGACGGCCCGCTGCTCGCCCCCGGTGTCGGCGCGCAGGGCGCGACCCCGGCCGACCTTCCGGCGGTCTTCGGGAGCGCCGTGGGCAATGTGGTGCCGAACGTCGGCCGGGGCGTGCTGCGCCACGGCCCCGGGACCGAGGCGCTGCGGGCGGCCACCGCGGCCTTCGCGGGCGAGATCAGGGCCGCCGTGGCGGCCGCCTGAGCACGGCGGACGGCCTCGACCGGGGGTCCGAGTGGCGCATACATCCCCGAATCATGGGCAGTATGCCGGAAAAGTCCCGCCTCGCAGAGGCTGACCAGGACTTTTCCGCTGTTCTCGCTGACTCCGGCGAACTTGCCCGCTAGTCTCCGAGCAGTGAGAGCGGGCGAGCGTGTTGCTCGTCGCTCCCCAGGTGTGGGGCGACTAGGTTCCTCACCGGTCCGTATCCGACAGTTCGACATCCGAGGTGACGTAGGCGTGGCTCTTCCGCCCCTTACCCCTGAACAGCGCGCAGCCGCGCTCGAGAAGGCCGCCGCGGCTCGCCGGGAGCGGGCCGAGGTCAAGAATCGACTCAAGCACTCCGGCGCCTCGCTGCACGAGGTCATCAAGCAGGGCCAGGAGAACGAGGTCATCGGCAAGATGAAGGTCTCGGCCCTGCTGGAGTCCCTGCCGGGCGTGGGCAAGGTCCGCGCCAAGCAGATCATGGAGCGTCTGGGCATCTCCGAGAGCCGCCGGGTCCGCGGCCTCGGTTCCAATCAGATCGCTTCCCTGGAGCGTGAGTTCGGCAGCACCGGCTCCTGAGTCCGGCGCTGCGCGGACCGGAGTCCCGGACACTCCGGGATTGCTGGAATAATCGCCGCATGGCTGGAACATTCCGGGGGACGCCCCCCGTACCCCCGGACGCACGTCCGCGGCTGACCGTGCTCTCCGGCCCCTCCGGGGTCGGCAAGAGCACGGTCGTCGCCCATATGCGCAAGGCGCACCCCGACGTCTGGCTGTCGGTGTCCGCGACCACCCGCAGGCCGCGCCCCGGCGAGGAGCACGGAGTCCACTACTTCTTCGTCAGTGACGAGGAGATGGACAAGCTGATCGCCAACGGCGAGCTGCTGGAGTGGGCCGAGTTCGCCGGCAACCGCTACGGCACGCCGCGTGCGGCCGTGCTGGAGCGGCTGGAGAAGGGTGAGCCGGTACTGCTGGAGATCGACCTCCAGGGCGCCCGGCAGGTCCGCGAGTCGAAGCCCGACGCCCAGCTGGTGTTCCTGGCCCCGCCCTCCTGGGAGGAACTGGTGCGCAGACTCACCGGTCGCGGCACCGAACCGCCCGAGGTCGTCGAACGCCGGCTCCAGGCGGCCAGGACGGAACTGGCGGCCGAGCCCGAGTTCGACGTGACCCTGGTCAACACCTCCGTCGAGGACGTGGCCGGGGAGCTGCTAGCCTTGACTGACGTTGTGTGATCGTGACCGCCGTCCGTCCATCGGTACGAGCCGGTCACGTCGTCTCCTGAGGCGCACACCGACTGAATCTTTCCCATCCATCGGAAGGCAGAGCGTGTCCTCTTCCATCACCGCGCCCGAGGGCATCATCAACCCTCCGATCGACGAGCTCCTCGAGGCCACCGACTCGAAGTACAGCCTCGTGATCTACGCGGCCAAGCGTGCCCGTCAGATCAACGCGTACTACTCGCAGCTCGGTGAGGGCCTCCTCGAGTACGTCGGTCCGCTCGTCGACACCCATGTCCACGAGAAGCCGCTGTCGATCTCCTTGCGGGAGATCAACGCCGGTCTGCTGACCTCCGAGGCCATCGAGGGCCCGGCGCAGTAGTTCCCCCTGGTTGCGGTCGTACTTTCGGATCGCGGCCGACTTATCCACAGGCCCGGCAGTCATCCTGCTGGGCCTGTGGTGTGTCATGGGTGTCATAGATTCTCGAAAGTCCGGGGAGAGACGGTGGAGACGGTGGACAAGCCGAAGGTCGTGCTGGGCGTCAGCGGTGGCATCGCCGCGTACAAGTCCTGTGAGCTGCTCAGGCGGTTCACCGAGTCGGGGCATGACGTGCGGGTGGTGCCGACCGCCTCCGCGCTGCACTTCGTCGGCGCCGCCACCTGGTCCGCGCTGTCCGGCAACCCGGTCTCCACCGAGGTCTGGGACGGCGTGCACGAGGTCCCGCACGTCCGCATCGGCCAGCACGCCGACCTCGTGATCGTCGCGCCCGCCACCGCCGATCTGCTCGCCAGGGCGGCGCACGGCCTCGCCGACGACCTCCTCACCAACACCCTGCTCACCGCGTGCTGTCCGGTGGTCTTCGCCCCGGCGATGCACACCGAGATGTGGGAGCACCCGGCCACCCGGGAGAACGTGGCCACCCTGCGCCGCCGGGGTGCGGTCGTCATCGAACCCGCTGTGGGCCGCCTCACCGGCGTCGACACCGGCAAGGGGCGGCTGCCCGACCCGGCCGAGATCTTCGAGGTGTGCCGCCGGGTGCTGGCGCGGGGTGCGGTTGAGCCCGACCTCGCGGGCCGCCATGTGGTGGTCTCGGCGGGCGGTACCCGTGAGCCGCTCGACCCGGTGCGCTTCCTCGGCAACCGCTCCTCCGGCAAGCAGGGCTACGCCCTCGCCCGGACCGCCGCCGCGCGCGGCGCCCGCGTGACATTGGTCTCGGCCAACGTCGAACTGCCGGACCCGGCTGGGGTGGACACCGTGCGCGCCGGCACCGCCGTGCAGCTGCGCGAGGCGGTGCTGAAGGCCGCGGCCGACGCCGACGCCGTGGTCATGGCCGCCGCCGTCGCCGATTTCCGCCCGGCCGCCCGTGCGAGCGGGAAGATCAAGAAGAAGGACGGCCAGGAGCCCGAGCCGGTCGCCCTGGTGCGCAACCCCGATGTGCTCGCCGAGGTCGCCGCCGAGCGCGTCCGTCCTGGCCAGGTCGTCGTCGGCTTCGCCGCCGAGACCGACGACGTGCTCGCCAACGGCCGCGCCAAGCTGGCCCGCAAGGGCTGCGATCTGCTCGTCGTCAACGAGGTGGGTGAGCGCAGGACCTTCGGCTCGGCGGACAACGAGGCGATCGTCCTGGGCGCCGACGGCAGCGAGACGGCCGTCCCGCACGGACCGAAGGAAGCCCTCGCCGACACCGTCTGGGACCTGGTGGCGGCCCGGTTGAGCTGAACCGGCTGGGCCGTACGGGCCGGTCGCTTTCGGCCACTCGGAGTCTTTTTTTCATACCGCGATGGCGCGTGGCGGATCTGGCCAACGCCACGCCCCAGCGGGCAGAATGCCTGTGCCCCAGGTCACAGCGTTCTCGCTGGTCGAGAACGGGTGGCCCTGCGGGCAGGTGCGACCGATAAACTGTTCGCGGACGACGTTGGGCGCAGCTCCCGACGTGGTCCTTCAATGATCAGACAGCAGCCGCTGCAACCCCAGGGAGCGTTGTGTCCCGTCGCCTGTTCACCTCGGAGTCCGTGACCGAAGGTCACCCCGACAAGATCGCTGACCAGATCAGCGACACCATTCTCGACGCGTTGCTGCGTGAGGACCCTTCGTCCCGTGTGGCCGTCGAGACGCTGATCACCACCGGCCTGGTGCATGTGGCCGGCGAGGTCACGACCAAGGCTTATGCGCCCATCGCCCAGCTGGTGCGCGAGAAGATCCTGGAGATCGGCTACGACTCCTCCAAGAAGGGCTTCGACGGCGCCTCCTGCGGTGTCTCGGTGTCCATCGGCGCGCAGTCCCCGGACATCGCGCAGGGTGTCGACACGGCGTACGAGTCCCGTGTCGAGGGTGCCTCCCGCGGGGACGAGGGTGACGAGCTGGACAGGCAGGGCGCGGGCGACCAGGGCCTGATGTTCGGCTACGCGACGGACGAGACGCCGACGCTGATGCCGCTGCCGATCTTCCTGGCGCACCGCCTGTCCAAGCGCCTGTCCGAGGTGCGCAAGAACGGCACCATCCCCTACCTGCGTCCCGACGGCAAGACGCAGGTCACCATCGAGTACGACGGTGACAAGGCCGTGCGTCTCGACACCGTCGTGATCTCCTCCCAGCACGCCTCGGACATCGACCTGGAGTCGCTGCTGGCGCCGGACATCCGGGAGTTCGTGGTCGAGCCCGAGCTGCGGGCCCTGCTGGACGAGGGCATCAAGATCGACACCGAGGGGTACCGGCTGCTGGTCAACCCGACCGGCCGTTTCGAGATCGGTGGTCCGATGGGGGACGCCGGCCTCACCGGCCGTAAGATCATCATCGACACCTACGGCGGCTTCGCCCGTCACGGCGGGGGCGCCTTCTCGGGCAAGGACCCCTCCAAGGTGGACCGCTCGGCCGCGTACGCGATGCGCTGGGTCGCCAAGAACGTCGTCGCGGCGGGCCTGGCGGCGCGCTGTGAGGTCCAGGTCGCGTACGCGATCGGGAAGGCGGAGCCGGTCGGTCTGTTCGTGGAGACCTTCGGGACCGCCAAGATCGAGCCGGAGAAGATCGAGAAGGCCATCGACGAGGTCTTCGACCTCCGTCCGGCCGCGATCATCCGCGACCTCGACCTGCTGCGCCCGATCTACGCCCAGACGGCGGCCTACGGCCACTTCGGCCGGGAGATCCCCGACTTCACCTGGGAGCGCACCGACCGCGTCGACGCCCTCCGCAAGGCCGCCGGAGCGTGACACGCGGACGCGGACGCGGGTGTGGACGCCCTCGCCGCCATTCTTCCCGTCGGACCCCTGTCGCTGCCGAGCAGCCCGGCGGGAGCCGGCCGGGTGAGGGAGCCTGACTCCGCCGGGACGGCCGGCAGTCGATGAAGGAGGACAGCGTGCACGACGTTCGACAGCAGACGGTCAGAGACCATCCGCCCCGTCTCTCCGCTCATCCGCCGGGCGTGTTCGTCGCGGGTGGCCAGACCGGGGCCCCGCCGCTGCGGCTGGCCGGGGCGGATGACGACGAGGATCTGACGGAGGCGCACATCGTCCGCGGCATCGACTGAGCGCACACCCGAGGGG
>NZ_JBHXLV010000159.1:0-15172 GCF_042721685.1 Streptomyces sp. NPDC058459
CCGAAGTGCCGGCCGCGCCGCTGTCATGACCCCGAAGCACACCCCGGCGGAGCCCCTCCCCAGGGACCCCGCCCCGGGCTCACCGGAGAGGTCCGCGGTGACTGCTGTCCATCTCTTCCTCCTGAACCAACTGTTCTTCGAGTCCGGGCGGTTGGCGACCCACCCCGACTCCCTCCGCGACGTCGCACCCGAGTACTGCCCGCCGCGTTCCGCGCCAATCTCTCCAGAGGCTCCGATTACCACGCAAGCGTGATGACAAGTCGATAAACCCCCATCGCTACTTTTCTTCCACTTCTTCGCACACCGGACAGCCATGCCCACTTTCCACACCCGAACATGTGTACGACTATGGAGTCATGGCCACCTCCGACCGGCAGGCCACGACGCCGGCGCTCGCCCACGCGCTGTCAGCCGCCGAGCGCGGTCTGGCCGTCATCCCCCTGTCCCGGCGGAAGCTCCCGGCGCTGCGCTCCCCGCACCGGGCCGACCCCGCGCGTCCGCCCTGCCACGGTGAGTGCGGCCGCTTCGGGCACGGGGTGCACGACGCCTCCGCGGACCCCGCCCGCGTGCGCGCGCTGTTCGCCGCGGCGCCTTGGGCCACCGGGTACGGCATCGCCTGCGGGCTGCCCCCGCACCAGCTGATCGGCGTCGACCTGGACGCCAAGCCGGGCACGGACTCCCCGGCCGCGCTGCGCGCCCTGGCCGTGCGGCACGGGTTCACCGTCCCTGAGACGGTCGTCGTCCTCACCCCGAGCGGCGGCCGCCACCTGTGGCTGACCGGCCCGCCCGACGTGGCCGTCCCCAACTCGGTGAGCCGGCTGGCGCCCGGCATCGACATCCGGGGCGCCGGCGGCTACCTGGTCGGCCCCGGCTCACGCGGCACGCGCGGTACGTACGTGACGGCGCCGGGCACGGCCCGGCTCCGCCCGGCGCCCTGTCCCCCGGCCCTGCTGCACCTGCTCCTGCCTCCGCCGCACCGCCCTTCGCGGGCCTCCGCCGCCGGCGGGGGCGCGGCCCTCGTCCACTTCGTCCGCACCGCGTCCGAGGGCGAGCGCAACACCCGTCTCTTCTGGGCGGCTTGCCGAGCCTGGGAACAGGGCATGGGGGCCGCGCTGGCGGGGGCGCTGCTGGATGCGGCGCTGGACACCGGGCTGCCCGAGCCGGAGGCGCGCGCGACGCTGGCCTCGGCGGCACGGCGGGCGGGAGGCGGGAGCTAGGGGTGGGCCAGGGGGTCTCCCGGGGGCCCGTTCGACTCGCCGGCGGGGGCGCCGCCGCCGCTACGGGCGTGCCACGTCGGCCGCGTGCTCGCCCGCCGGGAGGACGCCGAGACCCGGGGCGACCAAGGCGACCAAGGCGACCAAGGCGACCAAGGCGACCAGGGTCAGCATCTCGGAGAACGAGGCTCCGGACGGGCCCTTCGGCACCGGGCGGCCCGAGGGGTGCGGTCCGGGGTGCGGTCCCGTTCGAAGGCGGCGGAGGTGACCGCCGGGTACTGCACGACGGGGTGGTCCGCGAGCGCCTTGAGCGACACGGACTCCTCGCCCGCGAGAGGATGTCGGGCCGGGACCCGCCCCTCCCCCGTCAGCACGTCCACGGAGCCGTCGAGCAGGCTCGCGCGCGAGTCGGAGAGCCGCGCCTCCCGCACGACGGACCGGCACTCGGGGTGCCGCCCGCGGAACAGCCCGACCGCCTTCAGCGGCGCGAGGGCCGTCCACTCCCCGAGGAAGGCGACGTGCGGTTCCCCGGTGATCCCACGGCTGGCGTCGGCGGCCCGGCGGAGCGCGTCCGCCATGCCGTCGACCAGGGGGACGAGGTCGCCGGCGAGCCGTTGCCCGACCGCGGTGAGCCGCGCACTCCTGCTGGTCCGCTCGAACAGCGGACCCCCGATCCCCCGCTCCAGCCTCCGGTCACCTGGCTGACCCGCTCGGCGGTACCCCCGAGGTGCAGCTCCTGCGCGAGTGTCAGGATCGACTCGGTCTCGATCCGTTCCCGCACGCGTTTCCCGGGCGTTCAGTCGGGCTCAACGACCCTAGGAAGATCAGCACTTGATGGGTCCCCGGCCCCGGCGGATCGTAGAAGCGTCCCCGCTCCCACCACCTCCGGAGGAAAAAGTGACCGCGCCGCACGTCAAGGCATTCGACCACCTGGTCCTCAACGTCGCCGACGTCGAACGCTCCCTGGGTTTCTACACGACACTGCTCGGCCTGCACCCCGAGAACGTCGACGAATGGCGGGCCGGCGAGGTCCCCTTCCCCTCCGTCCGCATCACCCCGGACACCATCATCGACATCGTCGAGGGCGCCCGCCGCGACTCCAACGTCGACCACTTCTGCCTGGTCGTGGACCCCCTGGAGTGGACGGAGGTCATCGCCTCCGGCCGCTTCACCGTCCTGGAGGGCCCGGTCCAGCGCTCGGGCGCGCGGGGCGAGGCGACGTCGGTCTACGTCCAGGACCCGGACACCAACACGATCGAGCTGCGCTGGTACCCGCAGGACGCGAAGGCTTAGCCCCGGGCACGCGGACGGGGCGCCTCGTCGGTACGGGCGTAGCGTCCTCCGCTCGTACTCGGCCGGTGAACTCGGCCGGTGAACTCGGTCGGCTCATGTCCACCGCGACAGCTGGGAGCGTTCCCGCCCGATGACGGAGACAGCCGCCGCGCGCTTCCGCGAACTGAACCTCTACCGCCGATACTTCGACCTCGTCGCCGCCGGCCGGAAGACGATCGAGGTACGGGTGAAGTACCCCCACCTCGAAGACCTGGCCGCCGGCGGCGTCATCCGCTTCCGCATCAAGGGCACGGACGAGACCTGCGACGTCCTGGTGAGACGGGTCACGGAGTACAGGTCGTTCGAGGATCTGCTCGACGGGGAGGGCCCGGCGAACGTCGACCCGGCCTCCGCCCGCGAGCGGCAACTCGCCCGCATCCGCGAGATCTATCCGGCGGAGAAGGAAGCACTCGGCGCGCTCGCCATCGAGATCGAGCTACTGCCCCGGTAGGCCCGCCCCCGACACGGAAGGGGTGCCCCCGACGAGGGGCACCCCTTCTGTTCACTACCTCTGCGGAGGCGGTGGGATTTGAACCCACGGTGACATCGCTGCCACGACGGTTTTCAAGACCGTTCCCTTAGGCCGCTCGGGCACGCCTCCCCGCAGCCGCCCACCTGGGGCGGAGCGGGGTACAGCGTACCGGGAGAGGGGAGTGGGCGGGGGAACCGGCTCAGCTGTCGCCCACGCGGGAGCCCAGGGTCAGGTCGACGGTGTGCCGGTCGCCGCCGCGGGTGTAGGTGACCTGGACCTTGTCGCCGGGCTTGTGGGTCCAGATCTCGCCGATCAGGGTGGGGCCGCTGTCGATCACGGAGTCGTCCAGCTTGATGATGACGTCGCCCGGCTTCAGGCCGGCCGCGGCGGCGGGGCCGCTCGGCTCGACCGCGGCCGCGCCGCCCGTGCCCTGGTCGGTGATCTTCGCGCCGTCGGTGGAGTCCTCCAGGGAGACCGAGGCGCCGATCTTGGCGTACACCGGCTTGCCGTTCTTGATCAGCTGCTGGGCGACGTACTTGGCCTGGTTGATCGGGATGGCGAAACCGAGGCCGATCGAGCCGGACTGGCCGGAGCCGAAGCTGCCGCCGCTGGTGGACTGGATGGCGGAGTTGATGCCGATCACCGCGCCGGAGGCGCTCAGCAAGGGGCCGCCGGAGTTGCCCGGGTTGATCGACGCGTCGGTCTGCAGGGCGCTCATGTAGGACGCCTTGCTGCTGGAGCTGCCGTCGCTGGAGGCCACGGGGCGGTTCTTGGCGCTGATGATGCCGGTGGTCACCGTGTTGGACAGCCCGAAGGGGGCGCCGATGGCGATCGTCTCGTCGCCCACCGCGACCTGGTCGGAGTTGCCGAGGGAGAGCGGCTTGAGGTCGGAGGGGGCGTTCTTCAGCTTGATGACGGCCACGTCGTAGCCCTGGGCGTGGCCCACGACCTCGGCGTCGTACTTGCGGCCGTCCGGGAAGGTGGCCGACAGCTTGCCGCCGTCGACCGCCTCGGCGACCACGTGGTTGTTGGTGACGATGTGGCCCTGGGTGTCGAAGACGAACCCGGTACCTGTACCGCCCTCGCCGCTGTTGTTCTCCGCCTCGATGGTCACCGTGCTGGGCAGCGCCTTGGAGGCCACGCCCGCGATCGTGCCCGGCGCCCTCTTGACCTGGGCGGCGCCGTTGTCGGCGGCGTTGACGGTGGTGGAGCCCTGGCCGTCGTGGTCCTTGGCCAGGGTGTAGCCGAGGCCGCCGCCCAGACCACCCGCGACCAGCGCGGCCACCAGCACCGCGGCGATCAGCCCGCCGCGCCCATCGCCGGCCGGCTTGGGCGCCGGCTGCTGGTAGGAGGCACCCCAGCCGCCGCCCGCGCCACCCGCGCCGGCGTCGCCGTAACCCGGCGTGCCGGGCGGCGGCGGGGGCGGCCAGGAGCCCTCGGGCGCGCCGTAGGACTGCGTGGCGCCGGGTCCGTACGGATGCTGCTCCGGCGGGCCGGGGGGCACCGGCGGAAGCTGAGCCGTCGCACCCGCGTCACCCTGCGGGGGAGCGGGAGATGCCACCGGCACAGGAGGTGCGGACGGGGCGGGGGGTACCGCGTTGCCCTCGTTCTCGGTGCTCACAGCTCTTCTCTCCTCGATCCACGGCTGATGTCGTCGGTCACGCCCGGTCGCACCCGACCATGGTCGGTCGCCACCGGTCACTTCGCGTCACATACGGATCACATGTGGGTCACATAAGAGTCCGTACGGGTCGCTTCGGTTCATGGTCGGTCATGCCCGTGGCCGCGCGCATGCCCGTCACCCGAGACGCACGGACCGGCGCGAGCGGACCGCGCATGGTCCCGCGTGTGTTCCTGTTGTACGCACTCAGCTTTTCCCACGGGCCGTCAGGGCACCGTAAGCGGTCCCTGTGGGTTCGTGAGCACTCTTTATATAAGACTTCTCAGGCAAAAGTCAGATAAGTATGCGCGCAGGCCCGCGCAGTGGCGCGTCCCTCCCCGGCGCATGCCTCCTCGCACGCCCCGCACAACCCCAGGTCGGTGGCACCATGACGCGGTGACCCACGCACCACACCACACCGTCCAGGTCGTCGCCCACCGTGGAGCCTCCGAGGACGCGCCCGAACACACCCTCGCCGCCTACCGCAAGGCCATCGAGGACGGCGCGGACGCCCTGGAGTGCGATGTACGGCTCACCGCCGACGGACATCTGGTCTGTGTCCACGACCGCCGGGTGAACCGCACCTCCAACGGCCGCGGCGCCGTCTCCGCGCTGGAGCTGTCCGACCTCTCGGCCCTCGACTTCGGCTCCTGGAAGGGGCGCGCGGGCCGGGACGAGGAACCCGACTGGGAGTACCGGCCCGAGGACCGCGAGGAGACCTCGGTGCTCACCCTGGAACGCCTGCTGCGACTGGTCGCCGACGCCGGGCGCCGGGTGGAGCTGGCCATCGAGACCAAGCACCCCACCCGCTGGGCCGGCCAGGTCGAGGAACGGCTGCTCGACCTGCTGCGCCGGTACGGGCTGCACGCCCCCGCCTCCCCCGAAGCCTCCCCGGTCCGCGTGATGAGCTTCTCCGCCCGCTCCCTGCACCGCGTGCACGCGGCCGCCCCGGCCCTGCCCCTGGTCCTGCTCGCCCAGTTCGTCACGCCCCGGCTGCGCGACGGACGCCTCCCCGAGGGCGTCACGATCGCGGGCCCCTCGGTCCGTATCGCCCGCAGCCACCCCGCGTACGTACGGCGGCTCAAGGAGGCCGGCCACCAGGTGCACGTGTGGACGGTGAACGAGGCCGCCGACGTGGACCTCTGTGTCGAACTGGGCGTCGACGCCATCATCACCAACCGTCCGCGCGAGGTGCTGAGCCGCCTCGGCCGCTGACCGTCCCACGCCTCGGGGAGTGCTCCGGCGCGCTCGTCTCCCGCGAGGAACGGCGAGTGCGTCGCCGGAACGAGACTGGCCGGTTTCCGGTTCAGGCCGATGGGGCATCCACACCGTGGCGTGGGGCGAAGGAGGTCTCGGGGGTGGCGGTGGTGGTGGCACAGGAAGTGCCCGCGTCGTCGAGCATGGCCGTGGCTCACGGCCCGGCCGGCGTGGGGAAGGCGAGGCACCGGATGCGTGCGCAACTGCGCGGCGGCGGGGTCCCCGAACCGGTGGTGGACGACGCCGTGCTGGTGCTGTCGGAGCTGCTGAGCAACGCGTGCCGCCACGGGCGCCCCCTGGGCGGGACCGGGGACGGCGCGGTGCGCGCGGACTGGCGGATCGACCCGCGCGGACGGCTCATCGTGGAGGTCACCGACGGCGGCGGCCCGACCCGCCCCGCCCCGGCCACCCCCTCCGTCACCGCGCACGGCGGCCGGGGCCTGAGCATCATCGACGCGCTCGCCGACGACTGGGGCGTACGGGACGACGTGCCGGGCGAGGTCACGGTCTGGGTGGTGGTCCACGCGGACGTGCACGATCCCGATGCCGGCGGCCCTCGCGAATCCTTCGCTACGCGCGTCACCACGCCCGCACCGGTCGCCGCGCCGGTCGACCGCGGCTTCACGGACGCGTTCGAGATCCTGGACTGAACGGGCGGCCCGGAGGGAGCGGTTGTCCACAGGCACCGCCCGCCCTCGCCCGCGTCGTCCACAGGTTCCCGTCGCCCGTGGCCCGAACGACTAGGCTCCCGCCGTACGAGACCAGCCATTACCGGGAGACA
This sequence comes from Streptomyces sp. NPDC058459, assembly GCF_042721685.1. Taxonomy (NCBI): domain Bacteria; kingdom Bacillati; phylum Actinomycetota; class Actinomycetes; order Kitasatosporales; family Streptomycetaceae; genus Streptomyces; species Streptomyces sp. NPDC058459. Next base: position 6,717 of record NZ_JBHXLV010000159.1, read on the forward strand.
GCCACGATGGCCAAGAAGCGACCCCAGACCAAGGGCAGGCGCCCGCAGCCGCACGGGGCCGAGGGCGAGGTTCCGGTCGTCGGCGCCCGCGAGGCGTGCCCCTGCGGCAGCGGCCGCCGCTACAAGGCGTGCCACGGCCGGGCGGCCGCGCACGCGGTGACCGAGCTGGTGCAGCGCCCGTTCGAGGACCTGCCGGGCGAGGGCGACTGGGTGGCGCTGCGCGAGCTGGTCCCGGCCGCCACCGTCGAGCTGACCCTGAAGGACGGCCTGCCCGCGGACGTCCCCTCGGTCACGCTGGCCACCGTGCTGCCGATGGCGTGGCCCGCGCTGCGCCGCGACGACGGCTCGGTGCTGCTGGGCCTGCAGAACGACACCGCCTCCGGCGACATCAGCCGTGACCTCGCCGACACCCTCCAGCGGGCCCTGGTCGCCGAGCCGGGCACCCCGGTGGAGGGCCGCCGCGCCCCCTCCGACGCGCCCCGGCTGCAGGACCTGCTGGACACCGAGGGTGCCTTCGAGCCGGTCGTGCACAGCGGCTTCGAGTTCTGGGTGCCGGACGCGGACAACGCCACGCCGGAGGTGGCCGCCTCCCTGGAGCGGGCCAACTCCGCCGCGATCCCCACCGTGAAGCTGTCGGGCGTGGACGCCGCCTACTGGTGCGAGACCCCGGAGAAGAACCACCTGCGCTGGGTCATGCCGCACGAGGAGGAGCACCTGCTGGACGCGCTGGCCCGGCTGCACGCGGCGGGCACGTCCAGCCTGGGCGAGGGCACCCGGCTGGTCGGCTCCTTCCGCGCGCACGGTCTGACCGTGCCGGTCTGGGACCTGCCGAGCGGGGTGGGCGCCGAGGAGATCGAGAAGCCGGCGGCGGAGTTCGCCGAGCGGCTGGCCGCGGCCCTCGCGGTCACCGGACCGCTCACCCCGGAGGAGCGACGGGCGCGCGGCGGTCTCACCAACCGGCAGGTCACCCTCAGCTGACCCGGACCGGCACCGCGGCACAGGTGACTCCTGTCACAACTCCTCGGAACCACAAGCGAATCGGTGTCCGAACGGGCCGGACCGAATTTGCGAACCGCCGATCTCTTGTTACCGTTCGAGCAGCCCGGTTGCTGGTGCATCCCCCGTCGCCAGCAACCGGGTCTTTCCATGCCCGCACTCCGTGGCGTCAGCCCTGGCTGATGCTCAACTCTGATTCATATGTGCGGAGTTGCTGCCCGAGCGGAGCAGCAGCGGGCCCTCGGTCCCGGCCGCGAACTCGGAGACGGCCGTATAGGCGGCCACCGGGCCCCGGGCCGGCTCACGGGGTGTCTCACAGGTGGCGGGAGCGTCGTCAGCTCCGATGGCGCACGTCGTGCGCACGGCTCGCCCGTCCGGCCCCAGCAGACTCAGGCCCGCGTCCACGGCCTCGCCGGTGGTGTTGCGGTAGTAGACCCGCGCCCAGGTGTCACCGCCCCGCGTCAGCGCACAGGTCTGCGCCTCCAGCCCGTCCGGTGAGGCGAGTTCGGGGCCGCAGCGGGCGGTGGTGATCCGGCCCGGCGAAGGAGTCGCCGAAACCGGGTGCGCGGACACGCGCCCCGCGGAGACCGCCCGGCCCACCCCGTCCGCCCGTTCCGCCCCGTCCGCCCGGACCACCCCCTCCACCGGCCCCGCCGACGCCACGGTCAGCGGCAGCAGCAGCGTGGCCGCCACGAGGGCCGTCAGGACGGAGGTGCGGAGCGGTCCGGCTACCGGCCCGTCCACACGGGGCCGGTGATTTCGCAGCATGGCCGGAAGATAACGAGCGCACCCGGCCGTCCGGCCCCACTCACCCCCGACACCCCTACAACTCGGGCGCGCTCACACCCGTACGAGTGAGGGCCTCGACCACCGCGTCCACCACGGCCTCCACATCGGGCAGCCACGGGGAGGCGGAGCCGGGCAGCGGGGCGCGCTCCCAGCGGACCTCGCCCGGACCGGTCGCGGAGGGCGGGAGGGCGAGGTAGCCGCCCTCGCCGTGGAAGCGGAGCGAGCCGGGGACGAAGTCCTTGGCGTACAGCAGTTCGCCCAACTGCTCCATGGAGTAGGGCTTCACGAGGATCGCCCAGCGGTGCGGGGCGGCGACGACGGGGCCGAGGCGCATGCCGCGCCGGTCGAGCAGCGCGAGCGCGCGGGCCCCGGCGGCGGCCGGCAGGCTGACCGCGCAGGGCGCCCGGCCGCCGGTGGCCAGGATGACCGGCGCGTCCGGCCGGCTGGTCCACCACCAGCGCACCATGCGGGCGTCGGTAGTGGCCGCGAGCAACTCGGGGTCACCGGGGTGGGCGCCGGGCACCGTACAGGCCGGGTCGGGGCAGGAGCAGCCGGCCGGGCCCTTCGGATCGGGGGCCGCGCCCGGCAGTACGGGCCACCGCCATGTCGCCGCGAAGGTCGTGGCCGCGTCGATCAGCGCCGGGCCGTCGTCGTCCCGCCGGGGCGGGAGCCCGCGTCGCCTTCCGAGGATCTCGCGCATGAGCGCTCGTTCCTTTCCGTTGCACCGCTGGCAACACCGTGGACATCACAACATGTGTGGATCACTTCACTGTGCGTACCTGTTGGCGCATCACGCCCCCGCGCACGGCGCGGGGTACCCCCAGGGGTGGAACATCGGACGCGTCCGACGTGCGGTTCTTCCGGAGCACGGACACGGACGGGGGTGGCGAAGTCTGGCGTTTGCCGTCGCGCGTGTTTCTCTCCGCCTCCGCCGCGGGAGGATGGGGCCCGGCCGTCGGTGATTATGACGTCCGGGTCCGTCGCCAGGTTCCGGGCGGCCTCCGGCCACCCCTGGGCTTCTCTCGAGTACGTACCCCCCACAACCGTGGTGACGCTCCGTCGAGCAGGGCCAGTCGACCGCAATGACGCTCCACCCGAGTCAGTTTCAAGCCAACTTGCCAGTAGGGCAAGGGGTTCCGGGCAATCCCTCCACGGCGCCGCCAACACCAGGAATCCCCGCAGGACAATGCTGGACATCTCCTCACGAGTCCGTGTACATGTGGAGACACTGCTGGCGGCGCAGAATCACCTGGGGGTTTGCGATGCTTTTCAGTAAGACGCACCGGTCCGAGAGCCGGAAGCCATGAACGCTCCCCACCCTCCGAAAGTGGCCGGAATCGATGCCACGGTTCCCACTCCGGCCCAGACTGTCGCGCCCGCACCCCCCGCCCCGGGAGCCGGTCCCGCACCGGACGCCCCGGCAGACGCCCCGCATCCCGCCGCCGCCCCGGACGCTCCCGGCAGCCTGCTCCAGGACCGGCTGGCCGGGTGGGTCTTCGACCTCACCACCCTCCATGAGCTGACCGAGCGGATGTGCGCGACCTCCGCGCTGGAGCCCGCACTTGAGGAACTGCTGCGCGCCGGTGCCGCCCTCGTGGGCGCCCGGCGCGGTCTCGTCGTGCTGGAACCCGGCGACGGACTCGGGCCCCGCACCACCGTCGGCCACGGCCTCGGCCGCGCCGACCTCGGCCACCTGGAGACCGTCCCCCGCGAGGCCCTGCTGACCAGCACCGCGGACCTCCTCGCCGAGCCCGGCCTCGACCCCCGCCACCGCGAGGTCGCCGCCCGCCTCGGCTACGCGGCCGGTCACGCCCTGCCACTGGCCACCGACCACGCCCTCCTCGGCGCCGCCGTCTGGCTCTACGACGAGCCGGCCGCCCCCGACGAACACCACCGGCAGCTGATCGGCCGTTACCTCCGCCAAGCCGCCGAACACCTCGCCCTGCTGCTGGAGGTGGAGCGCACGCGCGCGTACGCGGCGAACCTCACCGGGGAGCTGCTGCCCGCCCGGCTCCCCCGGGTCCCCGGTGTCCAGCTCGCCGTCCGGCACCGCACCGGCCCGCGCGGCGGCGGCGACTGGTACGACGCGCTGCCGCTGCCCGACGCCGCCCTCGGTCTCTCCGTGGGATCGGTCACCGGCAGCGGGCCCGGCGCCGTCGCCGCGATGGGCCGGCTCCGCGCCTCCCTGCGGGCGTACGCCGTGATGGAGGGCGAGGACCCGGTCGCCGTCCTCTCCGACCTGGAGCTGCTGCTGCGGCTGGCCGAGCCCGCCCGCTCGGCCACCGCCCTGTTCGCCTACTGCGAGCCCGCCGCGCGCCGGATCACGCTGGCCGGCGCCGGGCACAGCCCGCCGCTGCTGACCGGGGAGCGGCGCACCGAGTACGTGGAGACCTCCCTGTCCGCCCCGCTCGGCATGCTCGCCTGCTGGGAGGCGCCCAGCGTGGAGTTCCGCGTCGAGTCCGGCGAGACGGTTCTCCTCTACACCGACGGGCTGCCGCGCCGTACCGGCGAGCCCATGGACCGGGCCTTCGCCCGCCTGTACTCGGCCGCGGCGGGCGTGCCGCGGGCACTGCGCGGCGACCCGGGCGCCGTCGCCGACCATGTCCTCGCCACCCTCCTGCCGGGCGACACCGCCCACGGCGACGAGGACGTGGTGCTGCTGGCGGCCCGCTTCGACTGAGCACCGGCACGCACACGACCGGTCCGGTTTCGGTACGAACGTACGATGATGTGGGCACCCCCTGCCCGAGCATGGACGCGAGCGCCGCGTGCCTCTGGGGGAGATCTCACGCCGTACCGAGGAGGATCAGTGTCCGACGAGCTCAACCCGGCCGTTCCCGACGACGCCGACGAGGCCGCGGAGGCCGCGGCGCCCATCAAGCAGCGCAAGAACGGCCTCTACCCCGGTGTCTCCGACGAACTGGCGGAGAACATGCGCTCCGGCTGGGCCGACACCGAGCTGCGTGACCTGGCGCCGATCCCGCAGGCCGCCGACACCGCACGCCGTCGCGCCGCGCTGTCCGCCCGCTTCCCGGGCGAGCGCATGGTGATCCCGGCCGGCCACCTGAAGACCCGCTCGAACGACACCGAGTACGCCTTCCGCGCCGCCACCGAGTACGCCTACCTCACCGGCGACCAGACCGAGGACGGCGTCCTGGTCCTGGAGCCCGCCACCGGCGGCGGCCACGACGCGACCGTCTACCTGCTGCCCCGCTCCGACCGTGCGAACGGCGAGTTCTGGCTCTCCGGCCAGGGTGAGCTGTGGGTCGGCCGCCGCCACTCCCTCACCGAGTCCGAGGCGCTGTACGGCATCCCGGCCTCCGACGTCCGCGAGCTGGCCGGCGCGCTGCGCGAGGCCACCGGCCCGGTGCGGGTGGTGCGCGGCCACGACGCCGCGATCGAGGCGGCCCTGACCGACAAGGTCACCGCCGAGCACGACGAGGAACTGCGCGGCTTCCTCTCCGAGGCCCGCCTGGTCAAGGACGACTTCGAGATCGGCGAGCTGCAGAAGGCCGTCGACTCCACCGTGCGCGGCTTCGAGGACGTGGTGAAGGTCCTCGACAAGGCCGAGGCCACCTCCGAGCGCTACATCGAGGGCACCTTCTTCCTCCGCGCGCGCGTGGAGGGCAACGACATCGGCTACGGGTCGATCTGCGCCTCCGGCGCGCACGCCTGCACCCTGCACTGGGTGCGCAACGACGGCCCGGTCCGCTCCGGCGACCTGCTGCTGCTCGACGCGGGCGTGGAGACCCACTCCCTCTACACCGCCGACGTCACCCGCACCCTCCCGGTCGACGGCACCTACACCGACCTCCAGCGCAAGATCTACGACGCGGTGTACGAGGCCCAGGAGGCCGGCATCGCGGCGGTGAAGCCCGGCGCCAAGTTCCGTGACTTCCACGACGCCGCCCAGCGGGTGCTGGCCGAGAAGCTGGTGGAGTGGGGTCTGGTCGAGGGCCCGGTCGAGCGCGTCCTGGAGCTGGGCCTCCAGCGCCGCTGGACCCTGCACGGCACCGGCCACATGCTCGGCATGGACGTCCACGACTGCGCGGTCGCCCGCACCGAGGCGTACGTCGACGGCACCCTGGAGCCCGGCATGGTCCTCACCGTCGAGCCCGGCCTGTACTTCCAGGCCGACGACCTGACCGTGCCCGAGGAGTACCGGGGCACCGGCGTCCGGATCGAGGACGACATCCTCGTCACCGCCGAGGGCAACCGGAACCTGTCGGCGGGGCTGCCGCGCCGCTCCGACGAGGTCGAGGCGTGGATGGCGTCGCTCAGGGGCTGACGGCACGACGAAGGGGCCGGGCATCGCGCACGGCCCCTTCGCGAAGGACTGTGAAGGACCCCTCACGCCGTGAGCAGCGAGGGGTCCTTCTTCCACTTCAGCATCTTGTCGAAGCTGACCACGGTGCCGGTGCGGCCCGGCCGGCCGCCGATGTGGAAGTGGTCGGTCAGCTCCCGGATCAGACACAGGCCCCGGCCGTCCTCGGCGTCCACGCGAGCCATCCGGACGCCCGGGGTCTGCGGGGCGGGCGCGCCACCCGTACCCGAGTCGGCCACCTCGATGCGGCACTTCTCGCCGTCCAGATAGGCGGTCACCCGGTACGCCTCCGAGCGGTCCCCGTGCGCGGCGCCGCCGTGCTCCACCGCGTTGGCGCACGCCTCGGTCAGGGCCACGCAGATGTCGTAGGAGACATCGGGGTCGACACCGGCCGTCTCCATGGTGCCGATCAGCAGTCGCCGGGCGAGCGGGACGCTCGCGGCGTCGCGGCGCAGATGGAGTGACCACCAGATGCTCATGCTCCAGCCTCCCGGCCGCGGCTCGACATACCGATACGTATTGCCGTGCGTGAGCGCCCGTAAGCCCTCCGATGACGTGATGGCGCCCAAATGGCCGATGTACGCCGGGACGAATCGGGGTATGACCTACGCCCTGCCCGGCGTTGGCGCGATCCGGTGGCCCTGCCTCGGGGGTGCGGCGGGCGCAGTGCGATGATGAGCCCCGCCATGAGTGCCCCTCACCCGCGCACGGCGCGGCCCGGACCCCGTGTCCGGCTTCTGCGGGCCGCGGTCTTCGCCGCGGTCTGTGTCGTGCTGGCCGCCGCCGGGCACACCATGGCCTCCTGTGTGAACGTCCCCCTGTGGACGCTCGGCGCCGGGTTCGCGGGCTCCCTGCTGGTCATGGCGCCGCTCGCCGGCCGGGCCCGCTCGGTGCCCGCCATCGCGGCTCTCCTCGCCCTGGGCCAGCTGGCCCTGCACACGCTGTTCGGCCTCGGCCAGCACACGGCGGGGTCCATGGGATCGATGGGCGTCGCGCACCCGGGCGCGGCCGACGACGAGATGGTCCAGCGGGCCGCGCAGCTGCTGTGCGGCTCCGGCCCGGCCGGCCTCACCCCCGGCCACGCCTACCGGCTGCTGCTCGACGCGCGCCTCGTCGACGCCTCGGGCCGCTTCACGGACCACGCGTCCACCGGCGGGCACACCTACGACATGGCCGGCTCGTCGGGCGGCTGGCTGCCCTCGCTGCCGATGCTTCTCGGCCACCTCCTGGCGGCGCTCGCTCTCGGCTGGCTGCTGCGCCGGGGCGACCTGGCCGTGCTGCGGCTGATCGAGCTGTCGACGCACGGGGTCGCGGAGGGCGCACTCGTCCGCTCCCTGCGCGCCGCCCTCGCGCTGACCCGCGCCCTGTACGCCGGGCTGCTGCCCGCGACCGGGCCCGTCCCCCGCGTGCGCCGCACCGGCCGCGACGAGGCACCGGCACCGCAGGCCGCCGCGCTCCAGCACTCGGTGATCCGGCGAGGCCCGCCCGCCGACACGTTCCGCCTCGCCGCCTGACGCGACCACCGCTCCCGTACGTACGTGGAGGGGAGGGGCCGCCGTCGTGCGGCACGCGCGCGTGCGCTCTGCCACGGGCCACGCGCACCCCTCACCGTCACCGGTCTCAGCACCGGATCTCGCTCAAGAGCGGAGTTTCCCCAGCATGCAGATCTCCCGTACCGCCTCCCGTGTCACCGCCGCCGTCGCCGTGGCGGGCGCGACCGTCCTCGCCGTGTCGGTCCCCGCCTTCGCGCACGTCACCGTGCAGCCGGAGGGCACCGCGGCCAAGGGCGGCTACGCCACCGTGAACTTCAAGGTGCCCAACGAGCGCGACAACGCCTCCACCACCAAGCTCGAGGTCAACCTGCCGGCCGACCACCCGCTGGCCTCCGTCATGCCGCAGCCGGTGCCGGGCTGGAGCGTGAACGTCACCAGGACCAAGCTGGACAAGCCGCTCAGCATGCACGGCGAGAAGATCGGCGAGGCCGTCACCAAGGTCACCTGGACCGCCGACGGCAAGGGCATCGAGCCCGGCTACTTCCAGAAGTTCCCGCTCTCGCTCGGCGCGCTGCCCGAGGACACCGACCAGCTCGTCTTCAAGGCGATCCAGACGTACTCCAACAAGGAGGTCGTCCGCTGGATCGAGGTGCCGCAGGAGGGCCAGGATGAGCCGGAGAACCCGGCCCCGACGCTGGCGCTGGCCGCCGCTACGGACGACCACCACGGCACGGCGGCGGCCGCCGATGACGACGACGCCAAGGGCGACGCCAAGGCCGGCGACAAGAAGGACGCCCACCAGGAGACGGCCGCCGCCGCCGACTCCGACGGCACCGACACCACCGCCCGGGTGC
>NZ_JBHXLV010000160.1:0-15086 GCF_042721685.1 Streptomyces sp. NPDC058459
CGTCGCAATCCACACCGAACCGGAAGGCCCTCACCCGTTCAAGACCCCTGAACCGAGACCTGACTCACCCGTCCACAACCTCCCGGGTCAGTACAGCTAGGGCCTGGTGGACGTCCCCTTCGGCATCCTCGATGTCGTCGAGTGAGTCGTCGAAAAGCGTGAGCACGTCGTGATCCCCTGAAGCTCGAAACGGCTGGCTGGTGAAGCCTGGTGTATATGCGCCCGAGTGGTTCGTTTCGAGGTCGGGGCGGCGCCCGACATTCTGTTGCGGGGACGGTGCCGCGTGTGAAACCTCTTCAGGGGTAGAGGGTCGTGGTCGCCTGGATATTGACCGAAGAGCAGGGGAGAGCTTCGCGTTGACAACAACAAACCGCGCTGCAGGCAGAAGACTTGGTGTCATTTGCTTGACAGCCGTCACGATGCTGACCTTCACCGGCTCGCCGCAAGCCGCAACTCCCCTACTGGGACGCACAGCCACCGCGGCGGAGCGCACGGACGCGACGCTCGGCTACCGGGCAGACGGCCGGGCCGACAGCCGCGTCTTCGGAGCGACAGCGGCCCCACCGTTCAAGAAGCTGTGGTCGCGTGACTTCGGCACCGTCGTCTCGGCACCTGTCGCAGTGGGCGACAAGGTGTATGCCGTCGTCAACGCGGACGACGGCACCGAAGGCGGCCCGCGCATGATGCTGATCGGAGTCAACGCAGCCACCGGTAAGGACTTGTGGCCGGCGGTACGACTGGAGCAGAACGAGACCGAAGCCGGGGTCTCCTACGGCGGAGGCCTGCTCTACACGCAGACCTCCCGCGGCACGATCGCCGCATGGAACCCGGCCACCGGGCGCCGCAAGTGGTCCGTGACCCTCGACACGGCATCCATGCAGTACCCGCCCGTCTGGTACGACGGCAGCCTCTACCTCCAGGACGGGCGAGGCACGGCCCTGGCCCTGCGCGCCGACACGGGGGCCCGTGTGTGGTCGGCCCCGCTCTCCGAGTACTCGTGGGCCCCTACGGTCGTGGACGCATCCGGCGTATGGATCGGCTTCGACGGCATCGCATGGCACCATCTCAACCTCAAGACCGGTGCCGAACTCCGCCGCTTCGAAGTACCCAACGTCTCTGGCGCCTACGGCAACCCCGTCGTCCTGGGGGCCGGTGCAGCCTGGATGCGCAGCAGCGACACCGACGATGAATCCGTCACCGCATACAGCCAGAAAACCGGCAAGGTTCTGCGGAAACTGTCTGCGGACGCTACCCCGGCCTTCGGGCCCGGCCGCGTCTACGTGGCTTACCGCGGCAAGGTCAAAGCTCTCAGCACCAGCACCTACAAGGCAGCGTGGACGTACAGCAGTTCCGTGAAGGCCGCCACGGTACGCATGGTGGCGCACGGCTTCGTCTACGTCGATGACGCCGACGGCCGCCTGGTCGTCCTTAACGAGAAGACCGGGAAGGTCGCCTGGTCCTACCGCCGCTTCCCAGCACCCCACCCCATGTCGAACATCCTCGCCGAGGAGGACTGGCGCGGCTTCACCGTGCCCGGCATCGCAACAGCCAAGGGCCGCCTGTTCGTTCCAGCAGCAGACGGCACCCTCATCGGCTTTGGCAAAGACTGAGAACGACCCGCTCGTGGCCCTCGTGGCCCCACAGCGTCCTGTGTCCTGGGTCCGCCGAGACCCAGGACACCTGGCGTCCTGGCCGCCAAGACGCCGGGGCACGACCGTGTCGGCCAGCACGGTCCGGAGACTGTCGATGCTTTGGCTCGAACGTTCACCGTCGAGCAGATCGGGGCCGGTAAGCGGATCACCAGCGATATCTCTTTGAACACCGCCGTCTAGCGCCGATGGAGTACCGGTGCGGAGGCATCGGCGAGGGTGGCACCGGTGTCGGCGTCGCGCCGGGATGTGCTGGTGCCGTGTCTGTCGAAGCAGATGACGGTCGCGTCGTCTTTCAGGTGACCCTCGCCTGCCTCGACGACCGCGCCAATCAGAGCACGGGCCGCTTCCGTGGGATGCAGCGTCCCCGTGTCGACGATCAGCTCGGGTAGGTCCAGGGCCTTGGCGTTGCGTTCCAGCACGCCCTCGCTGAGCAGGACGAGCCGGGCACCGGGCTGCAGGTCCAGTGTCTGCTTCCGCCGTGGCACCTGGTCCGGCAACAGCGGCTCAACGCGTGCCCACTGGGCGTCAGTTAACGACGCACATCAACCACGATCAGATGATCCGAAGGAAACGGCCTAGCCTCGCGCTTTCGCGAGTGGAACCGTCCGAGTCTTGATCAAAAAAGTGGAGAGTGCTGCTGACCTGCAACGACGGGACTTGTCGAGGGTCCTGTCAGCTGCAAGGAAAGAAGCACTCTCCAGGTGAAGAAGCGTAGCGGGTCGTACCCGCGTGTCCGTGTCGAGGGCGGCGGCCGTGGGGTGGTCTCGCTGGCCGGATCGGTGCTGCTGACGAAACAGTCCGCAAGTCCGGCCTGGACACCGCGATATCGGCGGCGCTGGCGCCCTGGCGCAAGCCGCGGGCCGTGCACGATCCGGGCAAGATCCTGCTGGATGTGGCCCTGGCCGTCGCGCTCGGCGGCGACTGCCTGGCCGACATCGGCATGCTGCGGGCCGAGCCGGCGGTGTTCGGCCCGGTGGCCTCCGATCCGACGGTCTCCCGTCTCGTCGATGCTCTCGCCGCGTCCGGTCCGAAGGCCCTCACGGCGATCCGGGACGCACGTTCCCACGTGCGCGGGCGGGTCTGGGAGCTGGCCGGTGCGAGCAGTCCGGCCGCCGACGGCCAGGTGACCGTGGACATCAACGGGGTGCTGGTGCTCGCCCACTCCGAGAAGCAGGACGCCACCGCGACCTGGAAGAAGACCTTCGGACATCATCCGCTCGTCGCGTCTGTCGACCACGGCCAGGCCGGTTCCGGGGATCCGGTGGCCGCCCTGCTGCGGCCCGGCAACGCGGGCTCCAACACCGCCGCCGACCACATCGAAACCACCCAACTCGCCCTGGCCCAACTGCCGAAGCGCCTGCGGCGGGGACAGCAGACACTGATCCGTACCGACTCCGCCGGCGGCACCCACGCCTTCCTCGACTGGCTCTCCCGGCGCGGGCGATGGCTGTCGTATTCCGTCGGAATGACCATCACCGACGCCATCCACCAGGCCGTGCTGAAGATCCCGAAGAAGGCGTGGACGCCGGCCTACGACTCCGACCGCGCCGAGCGGCCCGGCGCGTGGGTCGCGGAGATCACCGACATGCCCGACCTGAGCACCTGGCCGTAGGGGATGCGGCTGATCGTCCGCAAGGAACGCCCGCACCCTGGCGTCCAGTTACGCTTCACCGACATCGACGGCAACCGGCTCACCTGCTTCGCGACCAACACCAAGGGCGGCCAACTCGCCGACCTGGAACTGCGTCACCGCAGACGGGTCCCGCTGCGAGGACCGTATCCGCGCCGCCCGCGCCACCGGCCTGCGCAACCTGCCCCTGCACGACACCGCCCAGAACCGGATCTGGCTGGAGATCATCTCCCTCGCGCTCGACCTCCTCGCCTGGATGCCGATGCTCGCGCTGACCGGCGAGGCCCGCCGCTGGGAACCCAAGAAGCTCCGCCTGCGGCTGTTCTCCACCGCCGCCCAGCAGGTCACCACCGGCTGCCGCCGCTGGCTCCGTATTCCCGCACGATGGCCGTGGACCACCGTCATCAGCCAAGCCATCGTCAGGCTCCACTCCCTGCCGAACCCTGGTTGACCAGCCACTTCACCAACCCGACAACCAGCACCACCGCACCGGTGAAGTGGAACCCGGCGCCCACCCGACGCGAAAGCCGGGCTCTCAGCCTGCGCCGAACCCCGAAAATACCGCACCACACAAACGCGGAGTCCCCGTCAGCAGGCTGCCTGGGACTCATGAACGATCGAGGCTAGTAGTGCTTCGTTAGGTCTTTTCGTTGTCGCTGATCAAGAGCATCTTGGGTGTGTGGATGCGTATGAAGTGAAGCGATTACGGGCGGCGTTGGCGATGTTCGTGGCGGATGTGTTCGTCTCGGTGCTGCGGAAGGACCAGCGGCGGTGGGGGTGAGTGTTATCTGCGAGGGCTGATGCTCGATGGGCGGCGCAAGTCGATCCAGTGATGGCCGAGCGTCTGCCGGACGGGAACATGCAGGCCCTGCAGTAGTTCGTGAATCAGTCGCCGTGGGATCCGCTGCCGGTCAGAGCGCGGATCGCCGAGCAGTTGACCGCAGTCGTCCGGCCCGAGGTGTGGGTGATCGACGACGTAGCGTTCCCCAAGTGCGGCACCGGGTCGGTCGGGGTGGCCCGCCAGTACTGCGGAGCGCTCGGCAAGCGGGCGAACTGCCAGGTTGCGGTCAGTGTCCATGCCGCCACTGACAGCGCGTCGTGCCCGTTGGAGTGGCAGTTGTATCTGCCCCGTGAATGGACGGACGAGCCCGACCGGTGCCGCCGGGCAGAAGTCCCCGACGCCGTGGTGCACCAGGAGAAGTGGCGTCTGGCACTGGGCCTGCTGGACACACTCGCCCAGGGGCAGTTGAAAGCCCTGGTCGTGGTCGCCGACGCCGGCTACGGCGTCAGCACCCCCTTCCGGCTCGGTCTCCAAGAACGCAAACCGTCCTATGTCCTGGCCCTGAGCGGGAAGGAAGTCGCCCACCCGGACGGTGTCGAGCCGCACCGGCCCCCTTATGGCGGGCTCGGGCCGCCCACGCTTCCCCGCTACCGAACCCCGCCGCCAGCCGTCTCCACCCTTGCCACGGAGGCGGGTGCGGAGCGGTTCACCGAGGTGACCTGGCGGCAGGGCAGTAAAGGCGCGATGCCTCACGGTTCGCGGTGCTGACGGTGCGGCCCGCGGCCAAGCAGTCCCCGGCCGCGGGCCAGGAAGCAGGCGGCGGCCGCAACCGGTGGGACGGCGTCCTGCCCACTCAGACCCTCCGGGTCGAATGGCCCGACGGCCAGGACGCCCCGACGAACTACTGGATATCGGACCTGCCGGCCACCACACCGGTCACGGACCTGGTGCGGTGGGCGAAGATGCGCTGGCGCATCGAACACGCCTACCGCGAACTCCAACACGGCCTGGGCCTGGACCACTTCGAGGGCCGCGGGCCTTGACCCCGAAATGTGGACACGGGTTATGCAGCTTGTGCCGGCGTAGTCGGTGTGTGGTGGAGGGTGCTCTCGAAAGCGATCGGTGATTGTTGTCCGAGGTGGGAGTGTCGGCGGCGGGTGTTGTGGCGGTGGAGCCGTCGGAGGGCGTCGAGTCGGGCGTCGCGCTCGTCGCTCCAGCTCTTTCGCCCTTGCAGGGTCTCGCGTTTGAAGGTCGCGTCGACGACTCGGCGAGTGCGTTGTCCGCGCTGGACCCGACCGCGCTCATGGACTGCCGGACGCCTGCTGACCTGCGGGCTTCGGCGAATGCCCGGCTGGTGTACTGGGCTCCGTGGTCGGTGTGCATGATCGATCCGGAGAGGCTTCCGCGAGTCCGGACGGCAGCCGCCAGGGCGTCGGTGACGAGGCTGGTCCGCATGTGGCCGGCGATCGCCCAGCCGACCGGACGACGCGAGGCAAGGTCGATGACGGTCGCCAGACAGCGGAACTTCCCGCCCTCGATGGGCAGGTAGGTGATGTCACCGACGTACTTCGTGTTCGGCTCGTCCGCGGTGAAGTCCCGGCCGATCAGGTCGGGCGCCTTGGCCGCAGCGGGGTCGGGGACGGTGGTGCGATGTCGGCGCCGCAGACGAACCCCTTCGATCCCGAACGCCCGCATGATCCCGGCGATGCGCTTGTGGTTGACCGCCTCACCGCTTTCCTCGCGGAGCTCGGCGGTGATCCTCGGGGCTCCGTAGGTGCCGTCCGATTCGCGGTGCACGGACCGTATCCGGGCGGCCAGCCGTGCGTCGTCGGCCTGTCGGGCGGCCCGGTCGACAGCCGTCCGGCGCCAGTAGTAGAAACTCGAGCGGGCGATGCCGAGGACCTCGCACAGCCGCTTCACGCCGTAACGGCGCTGGAGGTCAGCGACACACTGGAAGCGGTTCACCGGCGTGTCTCCCCGGCGAGATACTTCGCGGCCTTCCGCAGGATCTCGCGCTCCTCCTCCAGCTCGCGGACCTTCTTCCGCAGGGCCGCGTTCTCCGCCTCCAGCGGTGCCGGCGGCCGGGCCGGTTCCGGTGTCCGGCGGCCCCGGGGACGGCTCGCTCCAGCCGCCCGCACCCAGTTCCGCAGCGTCTCCGGACTGATCCCGAGATCCGCGGCGACCGACCTTCAAGGCCCCTGGGTGATTCACCCGAACGACATGTCAGGCGGGACCTCCGACCACGGGGGCCGGACATAACACCACCAGCACCTATCGATATCGGGTCACATGCTCGCAGCTTGGTCTCAGCGGTCGCCCCGCACCTCTGCGCGGTGAAGCAGAGCGATCGCGAGTGCGGTGAGAGCAGAGAGAACCGTGGCGGCGGCCATCACCCAATGGAAGGCGTCCGCGTAGACGGCAGCATGGCCTGTGGTGCCTGCGGCTACATCGTTGGCGGTGTCTGGATCGGTGATGGAGCGTCTGATCAACCAAGTCAGCGCCGCTGAATAGGCGCCGATGACGACAGCCTCGCTCCCCAGGCGTAGAAAGTTCAGAACACCGGCCGCTGTCCCGCTGTTCTGCGGAGGAACGGATCCGAGCGCCTCACCGTCGACCAGCCCGATGGGTAGGCCGAAAGAGAAGCCCAGAAGAATCATAGGCAGTACAAGTAGGACAAGTGGCTTGTGGGGGTCAAGCAGTAGCATTCCGATGTCACCGATGACGAGGAAAACTAGGGAGACATAAATCATCGTCATCGGGGTGGCCCGGCGGGCCGAGTTAGCAAGACGTCCAGCGATTAGCGGTCCCAGGAACACCGGGATCGACATAGGCAGCATGAACAGGCCGGACTGTGCGGGACTCATGCCGCGTATGGCGCTCAGAGCGACCGGCAGGTAGGTCATGAGCGTAACGAAGCCAATGGCGGCAGCCACAGGTACCAGAATCATCGCCAAAAAGCGGTAGTTGCGCAGGAGTGAGAAGTCGATGACTTTCTGACCCTGAGCACGCTCGTGACGAATATCAGGGAGTGCTTTGCTCAGGGCAAACGAAACCCCTACGAGGACGCCGTAAATAAGGAAGATCCCGCGCCACCCCGTCCAGCCGACGATGAGGCCCGCGATGGTGGGTCCGAGAGCGAGACCGAGGCCGATCGTCGCGCCGAAGACGGCAAAGTTTCGCATCCTCGCTTCGGGGCTGGTATGCGAGTTTGACAGGATCGCGGACGAGCCTGTGAATATTGCCGCGCCTGCGACACCTGCCAGGGTTCGCGCGACGTCCACAGTGACCATATTCGGCGCCGCCGCGCTGGCAATGGACGCCGCCACCATCAAAACAGCGCCGGCTATGAAAGTGCGCTTATAGCCGATGCGGTCCGAGAGGACGCCCCAGACGAGAGTGAAGATGGCGAATGCTGCGTTGAATCCGTTGACCACCCACTGCAGGAGTGTAGGGCCGGATCCTAGATCTGAAGCAATCTGCGGAAGCGCCACTGCGGTCCCGGAGATTCCCATGGGAAGGACGAATACCGCCAGAAGGATCACAGGCATGGCGAGTCTTGATGGAGCCTCAGCCGGATCGGCTAGTGCTGTGACCTGGGACGATTTTTCCGTGATGGAACTCATGGTACTTTCTCAGGTTCCTTGATAGATATTTTGTGGTGGTATGCCGCTGCAGTGATGCGGCGCTCTAGGCTCTTGCGCTCGGCAGTCCGTCGGTGACATCCCGATGCGAGGTCTCGATCCCATTGCGGCCGATGCGGTGCACGATGCCGAGCCGATGTATCCATCGCCGGAGGGTTGAAGGCCTGGCTGCCGTGGATTTCGCCGCTGAGACTCCAGCGGACGGAGGCAGACCGTCCCGCTCGGTTACCCAGTGGATTTTCTAGCCGCACCTGCCCCGATCTACCAATTTCGGAACCCGTCAAATCCCCATTCCGGGCTCGCGTGTTCACCGAGTCGATCGCGCATCGCGCCCAGTCCAGCTCGTCGCGGAAGCCGAGTTCATCGAAGACCAGATGGCGGAGCTTGGCCCGCACGTGGGCCTCTTCACTCCGCTACGCGGCGGTGAGCCCTCATGCCGTGAGATCGCGACACTGCCTCTGGCGCCACCCGCTGGGACAGTTCCCACAACTCGTCCAGCACCAGCCGCTCAACGACCTCGTCACAATCGGCAACTTACCTAACCAAATGAGGTGACGTCCCGATCGGTCCTCGCCGCGTGGGTAGTCGGGGCGGAAACGTCGGGGGGCGC
The DNA here is from genome assembly GCF_042721685.1 of Streptomyces sp. NPDC058459. NCBI lineage: Bacteria > Bacillati > Actinomycetota > Actinomycetes > Kitasatosporales > Streptomycetaceae > Streptomyces > Streptomyces sp. NPDC058459. The sequence goes on from NZ_JBHXLV010000160.1 coordinate 8,315, forward strand.
GCGTAGAGTTGGATTGGCGCACGCCTCGATTGCGAGCTTTGTCTACTCGCCCCACGGACCTTCCGCGACGGCGCGTTCCATGAACGTCATTCCATCGGCGGCGCGCTCGCGCACCAGTTCCCATGCAATGCCGTAGCGAGGTGCAGCGTCCTCAGACAATGCGGCGTGCGCGAGAACCATATCGGTGAGAGTCCGGGCCATCTTGAGACGCGGGTAGGTGTCGTGGATGCGCTCGGCCCATTCGGATACCAGATCCGCATTCTTGCCGAAGTCGATGTAGATGCCCTCATAGGCCAGCACCGTGAGCAGCCCTCGCTTCTCCGCGATCTGAGGCGAGGTGTGCAGGGCGATTGCTTCCCACACCCGGTCAGCGTCTGCTGCGGAGACACCCAGGCGTGTCACCAGCCCAGCGGCCAGGTCGGCGCCCTCCACTTCGAAGCGGAGTTTGCCCTGGGCGAGCGGGCTGGTACCCAGGTCGTGCGCTACGCACGCTGCGAAAAGGAGGTCCTCGTCGTAGGCGGCGTCGGTGAGTGCGCCGAGGTGCTCTCCATACAGGCGGGCCCACAGGAAACTTCGAACGCAGTGATTGACCAGGGAGGGGTGTACTACGGACCGGACCTCCGACAGAACGGCAGTGGCGAGAGGGCCGGTGGGGAGTGCAAGTGCATCGTTCATGGGGCGAGCTTATGACCGCCCATCATGGGCCCAGAAGTGGCCCGGATGCCAATCACCGCTACAATCGTGCCATGCGTACGCTTGACTCGCGGCATACCGTCGCCGTGCTAGTTCTTCCTGGTGTGCTGCCCCTCGAGTTCGGGATAGCCACACAGATCTTTGGCATGGAGCCCCAGTACGAGTTGGTGGTGTGCGCCGATGATCAAGCCGGGCCGGTACTGGGCCCGGGCTACATGATCACCACTGATTCGGGTCTGGAAGCTTTGACCATTGCGGATACTGTGATCATCCCAGGATACGAAGACGTCGATGCCCGCCCTTCAGTTCAGGTAGTCGATGCGCTGAGGGCCGCTCATGCCCGGGGAGCGCGTCTCGTGTCTATTTGCACGGCTGCCTTCGTCCTGGCAGAGGCCGGGCTTCTCGACGGACGGCCGGCAACCACCCACTGGCAGAACGCTGACCAACTGAGGAGACGGTTCCCCAAGATCGATGTACAGCCGGACCGGCTCTATGTCGACGACGGTGACATCCTCACCTCGGCAGGGGTGACCGCGGGCGTGGATTTGTGCCTACATCTCATCCGTGTGGACAAGGGCGCCACGGCTGCCAACACCCGTGCTCGGGTACTGGTTGCCCCGCCGCAACGAGTCGGTGGTCAGTCGCAGTTCATCGAGCAACTTCGGCCGGAAGCTTCGGGGGAATCCCTGGCACCCCTGCGCACGTGGATGCTCGGCAATCTCGCGCGTCCCCACACTGTCGATGATCTGGCGCGACGCGCTCACATGTCGCGACGGACGATGCTACGGCGATTTCGGGAGGAGACCGGGACATCACCCATGGCCTGGCTGGTCGACGCGAGAATCGACAAGGCACGGCAGCTGCTGGAGACGACGGACACCCCCATTGAACGGATCGGTCGAGTAACTGGTCTCGGCGCCCCTGCTTCCGTTCGCGCAGCCTTTCACCGGCACCTGGGTACGTCGCCACAGGGGTACCGCGACATGTTTCTGCACCGCGCCATGGTCGCTTCGGGGCTGAGGACGGGTAGCGAACCGAGCGACGTCGCGTAAACCGCTGTCCTGCCTCCGTTCGTCGGGGGTGACGGTCAGCGGAATGCGCCGCTACCTGGACCTGCTCGCACGCGGAGAATGCGCGGCGGGCGATCTGCGGGACCTGTTCGCCGCGCAGGCGGAAAAGCTGGCGGCCGACATCGAACAGCTCCAGTTGCGCCTGGCGTACCTGCGGAACAAGACCGGCATGTGGGACGCCCGTGTCCGCGGGGACTCCCCGCGGAGAACTGCGCGGTCGAAGAGATCACGCGCCTGCGAGAACACTTCACCCACCGAGGGGCTGAGCACCATGAGCACAACCCTCTCCACCCCGAGAACGCGAAGGTACTGGTCACCGGCGGCAGCGGCTTCGTCGGCGGCCACACGGTCGAGCGAGCTGTTGCTTGATGAAGAAAACGGGGCGTGGTCAGCGGTACTGGAGCCGGGCTTGGCGCGGGACGGCCCCGAACTTGCCGGTCCGGAAGTCGCTGAAGGCCTGTTCGATCTCGGCCCGGGTGTTCATGACCATGGACCCGCCCATGGCGACGGGCTGTCGGATGGGCGGTCCGCTGAAGGTCACGACGACACTCGGGGTGTCGCCGTGGGTGGCGCGCAGGGCGATGACGGACAGTTCAGTGCCCGGTACGGGATCGGACCATGCCGTGTGCCCCGTGGTCACGGAGCGTCCCGCGATGTTCACAGCGCCGGAGAGCACGGAGAAGAAGGCCCGGTCCCGGCCGGGCACGACATGATCGAGACTCCGCCCGGGCTCCAGGGTGATCAGCGAACCGGAGATCGGCCAGTTGTTGAGCGCCGGTCCGGTCAGACCGCCTGCGCTGCCGGAGACGAGGTCGATACGGGTGCCGTCGCGCTCGATGACCGGCCGATCGGAGGCGAGGAGGTCCTGGTAACGGGTGTCGACCAGCTTCTTCTCGGGCGGCAGGTTGACCCACAGTTGCAGTACGTGGGCCCGCTCGTTCCGGAAGGCGAGTTCGCGGTGGATGATCCCGCGGCCGGCGGTCATCCATTGGAGGTCCCCCGCGCCCAGCGTGCCCAAGTTCCCGATGCTGTCGCCGTGTTCCAGCACCCCGTCGAGCACCAGCGTGACCGTCTCCAGACCCCGATGCGGGTGCCACTCGAAACCAGGCGTCGAGAACAGGTCGTCGGCGAGGAGGAGGAACGGATCCGTGAGCGCCGGGGCTGTCGGGGTGAACCACATGCTCTTGTCGTCGACCTGGGCGTCCGGGCCGAGGTGCAGCTTGTCCTGAACCCGGGTGACGGTTCGGGACGCACTGTGCTGCTGGGTGTCCATAGCTACCTTCGCAATCCACCGAGTTGATGTGTCATCCCGAAGGTAGATCCAGGTGAGGTGACACGTCAACCCGGTCCGGTATGCTGGACCTCGTGACACAGCGGCAGCGAAAGCGGCAAGGGCTCGGCGACCACGAGGTGCAGGTCTGGCAGACCTTCTTTCGGATGCAGGAGGTCCTGCGCGGGCGGATCGAGCAGCAACTGCAGGCATGCAGCGGACTCTCAACCGCGGACTACACCGTGCTCGCGGTGATCTCCGGCGCCGAAGACGGCCGCCTGCGCGCCTATCACCTCGGCGCGATGATGGGCTGGGAGAAGAGCCGCATGCATCACCAGCTCACCCGCATGTCCAAACGCGGTCTCGTCGAACGTCACAGCGGCGAGGCCCGTGCCATCTACGTCACCCTCACGCAGAAGGGGCGGGAGGCGCTGACCGACGCGGCCCCCCAGCACAGCGAGCACGTGCGCCAGCTGTTCATCAACTGCCTCAGGCCCGAGCAACTGGACCAGCTCGCCGACATCTCTGCCACGCTCCTGACCAACCTTCAGCGGCCGGAGAATGCCGGCGACGCCTGCACCGAGGAAGAGTGAAAGCCGTCAGCAGTCGCTGCGCCGGCCCGGCTGACGCGGCCCGGGATGCGCGAGGGGTGGTCCGGCGCACTCTGGTGCGAGGTCAGCTGTCCGTCGGCCCGACATCATCCTGGCTGACGGACGAGGGGTGTTCACGCCGGTAGGCGGTGGCCTCGGCACGTTTGCCGGCCAGGAGGAGGTCGGCGAGCTCACCGAACCTCCGCCCGCCCGCGGCCTCGGCGAGCAGCACCGGCCGAAGCCCCAGCGGATCGGACCTCAACCGGCGCCGCGACGCCATCGCGTCCAGCCCTGCGAAGGCGTGCTTGCGCCAACGGGCAGCCACCGCTTAGCGCCAGCCGCAGGCGACGGCTGCCGCGGCGAACGACTCCTGGTCCGATTCCTTGATCAACGGCTCCGGCCATACGTCGATCAGCCAGACGCCGCGGCGGGTCACCGCTAGGTAGTCAGGGGTGTGGGAGCGGCGCCTCCCGCAGGTGGCGAAGGAGATCTTCAGCGGCTGCGAGACGACGTCGACCACGTCGCCGGCGAAGTCCAGGGCCAGCAGCACTCGGCTCTCCTCCAGGCCCTCCGCGCCGTGGTGCCGGCCGGTGCTGGTCAGAAACTGCAGGCCAGGACGGTGCCGCCGGTCCCGGCGCCAGGTGAAGTGACGCATCGGGTCGCTCGTGAGCACCGGCTCCTGTACGAGATCGTCCACCGAGCATGACGCATCGTGCCTGCCTGCCCGCCACGAGACCGCCCACCGTCTCGTCCACCCGTCGCCCCTGCAAGACGTTTGCACACCGTGTCAGCCGATCGCCGCAGCGCAAGGCGACCGCACCGGTGACGGTCTCGAAGTGTCGCCGCAGCTTCTCGAGTCTGAATCTGGGTCTCAGTGATCATCGAGACCGTCGTCGCTGTCACCCGGGCGAGAACGGTCTGGAAGACATGGACATCAGCGTCACCACCGAGACGGGCAAGACCAGGGTTCAGTCCCCCTTCCACCCCAAGTGGCCCGACGAGGCCAAGCGCATCGGCGGACAGTGGTCCGGCGGGGCCTTGGTGTTCGACGCCCGCGACGAGGCCCGCGTCTGCGAGCTGGCCATCGAGATCTACGGTAGCGCGGAGTTCACGGACACCGTCTCCGTGCGCATCCAGGTCGGGGACGCACAGGGCGACCGGGACGGCCGGCCACCCCGTACCGGTACGGCCGGACGATTCGCCACCCGGTTCGGCCGGGACTCCGAGCCCCGCCCCGGCGACAGCGTGATCCTCATCAGCGGCGGCTTCGCCGGCTCCCACAACTACATCACCCTCGGCCCGCTCGTCGGCACGCTGGTCGAAGTGCGCGACATGTCCCGCCAGGTCGCCGAGGACCAAAACCTGGAGATCGTCAACGAGGGCGGCCCGCACCAGGAGGCACTTCGCGCCGAGCCCGAACGCCTCCTCGCCCGCAACGCGGAGATCAACACCTCCCTGGGCCGATAGCCCCTCCAACTCTGCCAGACATGCCATGGTTGGATCTGCTCGCCGTAGCGGGGATGTTCCCACTTGAAGGGTGACGCTGTCCCAGCCGTCACCTTCGTCCCCGCGGAGCGGGGGTATGCACGACCGCATTACCAACAGGAAGAGTCGCACCGGATCATGGGGGACCTTGCTGACACCGGGGCTTGACCCCCGGATCTTGGACACACGGCGGCGGCCCTGCGGTTCCGCTCGTCGGCCCGTTCCCCGGGAGGGCCCGAGTTGTCGTCGCCGGTCGGTCAGCTCTTCAGGAACTCAGCCAGCCCGTCGACCAGCCGTTCCACGTCCTCCGCGTCGGTGTAGGGCGACAGTCCCACGCGCAGACCGCCGGTGTCCCCGAGGCCCAGGTGCCGGGAGGCTTCGAGTGCGTAGAAGGACCCCGCCGGCGCGTGGACGCCGAGCGCTCCGAGGAAGTGGTAGGCGTCCAGGGCGGGGCGGTCTCGGAAGGTCAGCAGGAGCGTGGGTGTCCTGTGTGCCGCCCGTGAGTACGCGGTCACTCCGTCGAGAGCGTAAAGGCCGTTCTCCGCGGTTTCACGGAGGGCGTTCTCGTGGGTCTCGATCGCTGCGAAGGCCGACCTGAGCCGGTCCCGCCTGCTGCCCTGTGGGCCGGGACCGAGGCCGGCGATGAAGTCCACGGCCGCGGTGGTCCCGGCCAGCGCCTCGTACGGCAGGGTGCCGAGTTCGAAGCGCTCGGGGACGGCGTCGCTGGACGGGGCCAGCTTGTCCGGGCGCAGGGTGGCGAGGAGTGCGGGGTCGGCAGCGAGCACGCCGTGGTGGGGGCCGAAGAACTTGTACGGGGAGCAGACCACGAAGTCGGCGCCGAGGTCGCGTACATCGATGGAGGCGTGCGCGGCGAGGTGGACGGCGTCGACGTGGAGCAGCGCGCCGGCTTCGTGCACGAGCGACGCGATGGCCGGGAGGTCGGGCCGGGTCCCGATCAGGTTGGACGCGCCGGTCACGGCGACCAGTCGCGTGCGGGGGGTGAGCAGCGCGCCGACGGCTGCCGGCGGCAGCTCACCCGTGGCCGGGTCGAACTCCGCCCAGCGGACGACCGCGCCGACCCGTTCCGCGGCCTGGAGCCACGGCCGGATATTGGCGTCGTGGTCGAGCCCGGAGACGATCACCTCGTCGCCCGCCCTCCACTGCCCGGCCAGGGTGCGGGCGAGATCGTAGGTCAGCTGGGTGGCGCTGCGGCCGAAGACGATGCCGGCCGGGTCCGCGCCCAGCAGATCGGCCATGGCGCACCGGAAGTTGCCCACGATCCGCTCGGCGTTGATCTCACCGGGAGCGACCGCACCCCGGATCGACAGGGGCCCGCCGAGGGCGCCCGCGATGGCCTCGATGACGGGCGTCGGGGTCTGGGTGCCGCCTGGGCCGTCGAAGTGCGCGATACCGGCCCCGAGAGCGGGGAACTGAGCGCGCAGGGCGCTGACGTCGTAAGTCACGAGAGGGTCCTCAGGTCGCGGGGCCGGGGCCGCTCCGGCCCGGCGCGTATGGACCGCCGGTACGGTGCCGCGCCTGTGGCACGGGGAGTGGCCCGGTTGGATCGTCGCAGAAGGTCTCCGCCGACGACAGACCACCTGCGGCCGTTGCGATCATATTCTCGTCCACCACCCCGCCACCTGTTTGGCGCCCGCCCTCCGGAC
>NZ_JBHXLV010000161.1:0-15002 GCF_042721685.1 Streptomyces sp. NPDC058459
GGCCCAAGGCTTGGCAGATCGAGTTCAGGTGCCGTTTGCCTCGGTTCGATAACGTCGGCCCGAGAGGTGTTTTTCTGACATCTACGCGCGTTACGATGCCGCGAGCCGACGCCGACGGGGCGTCTCGGCCGGAGCGTCGTCAGACGCTCCCACCAAGCGCCATGACGGCGCTCAGGTCAGGTGAAGGAGCCTTCCCGTGCGCCGGGTAGCCAAGCTTTCCGCTGCGTGTATAGCCACCGCAGCTCTCGCCCTTACTGCCACGGCCTGTGGCAGCACCTCCTCCGACAACGACAAGTCGTCGTCCTCCGGTTCCGGTGACGGCAAGGGGATCAAGATCGGTCTCGCCTTCGACGTCGGCGGCCGGGGTGACCACTCCTTCAACGACTCCGCCGCGCGCGGCACGGACAAGGCGTCGAAGGAGTTCGGCGGCTCGGTCAAGGACCTGACCGCCAAGTCGACCGACACCCCGGCCGACCGCGAGCAGCGCCTGACCGACCTGGCAGACGCGGGCTACAACCCGATCGTCGCCGTCGGTTACGCCTACGCCACCTCCGTGGAGAAGGTCGCCGCGAAGTACCCGAAGACCAGCTTCGGCATCGTCGACTCGGTCGTGCAGGCCAAGAACGCCGACAGCATCACCTTCACCGAGGAGCAGGGCTCGTACCTGGCCGGTGTCGCCGCGGCGCTGAAGACCAAGGCCAAGCACGTCGGCTTCATCGGCGGCGTCGACGTCCCGCTGATCAAGAAGTTCGAGGCGGGCTACGCCCAGGGCGTCCAGGACACCAACCCGAAGATCAAGGTCGACGTCCAGTACCTGAGCCACGGCTCGGACACCTCCGGCTTCGCCAGCCCCGACAAGGGCAAGGAAGCCGCCCAGGGCATGCTGGACAACGGCGCCGACATCGTCTACTCGGCGGCCGGCTCCTCCGGCAACGGCGCCATCGAGGCCGTCAACGGCAAGAAGGGCGCCTGGGCGATCGGCGTCGACTCGGACCAGTACAACATCCCGGGTCTGGCCAAGTACAAGAGCTCGATCCTTACCTCGGTCGTCAAGAACGTCGACGTCGGCGTCTACGACTTCATCAAGTCCGTCCACGACGGCAAGCCGCTGACCGGCAACAACGTCTACTCGCTGGCCAAGGACGGCGTCTCGCTGGCCACGAGCGGCGGCTTCATCGCCGACATCCAGCCCAAGCTGGACGACGCGAAGAAGAAGATCGTCGACGGCTCGGTCAAGGTCAAGACCACTCCGTGATCTGACTGGTCCCACCAGGACCACGGCTCGGCGTGGGGGCGCCTCGAAGGTGCTCCCCGCCGGGCCATAACAATGTGTCAACTCTACGCGTGTAGTGCCGAGTTGCCGCGCTAGCGTCGCCGACGCCTGCCCTCCCTCCCCAACGCAGCCCCTTCCCCCGAGGAGAGTGCGCCATCAACGCGTCCAGCCCTCCCGCTGCCGTCGAACTGCGCGGCATCACCAAGCGTTTCCCCGGCGTCGTCGCCAACCGCGACATCGACATCACGGTCCGCACCGGCACGGTTCACGCCCTGTGCGGCGAGAACGGCGCCGGCAAGTCCACCCTGATGAAGATCCTCTACGGCATGCAGCAGCCGGACGAGGGGACCATCACCGTGGCCGGCGAACAGGTCGTCCTGCACAACCCCGGTGACGCCATCGCGCGCGGCATCGGCATGGTGCACCAGCACTTCATGCTCGCCGACAACCTCACCGTCCTGGAGAACGTCGTCCTCGGCGCCGAGAAGCTGTACGGCATCGGAGGCAAGGCGCGCGCCAAGATCAAGGAGATCTCCGACGCGTACGGCTTGAACGTCCGCCCCGACGTCCTCGTCGAGCAGCTGGGCGTCGCCGACCGCCAGCGCGTGGAGATCCTCAAGGTCCTCTACCGGGGCGCCAGGACCCTGATCCTGGACGAGCCCACCGCCGTGCTGGTGCCCCAGGAGGTCGACGCCCTCTTCGGCAACCTGCGCGAGCTGAAGGCCGAGGGTCTGACCGTCATCTTCATCTCCCACAAGCTGGGCGAGGTGCTGTCGGTCGCCGACGAGATCACCGTCATCCGGCGCGGCACCACGGTCGGCACCGCCGAGCCCGGCACCACCACGCCCAGGCAGCTCGCCGAGCTGATGGTCGGCAGCGAACTGCCCACGCCCGAGACCGAGGAGTCCACGGTCACGGACGTGCCCATGCTGGAGGTCTCCGGGCTGCACCTGGCCCAGAAGGACCTGGACGGCGTGGAGCGGATCATCCTCGGCGAGGTCTCCCTCACCATCCACAAGGGCGAAGTGCTCGGCATCGCGGGCGTGGAGGGCAACGGCCAGTCCGAACTGGTCGAGGCGATCATGGGCATGCGCGCCTTGGACGCGGGCGTCGTCGTGCTCGACGGCGAGGACGTCTCCGCCGCGCCCACCCGCCGCCGCCGCGAGGCCGGCATCGGTTACGTCCCCGAGGACCGCCACCGCCACGGCCTGCTGCTGGAAGCGCCGCTGTGGGAGAACCGCATCCTCGGCCATGTCACCGAGCGCCCCAACTCCCGCCGGGGCCTGCTGGACCCCAAGGCCGCCCGCGCCGACACCGAGCGCATCGTCGCCGACTATGACGTGCGCACGCCCGGCATCGACGTGACCGCGGCCTCGCTGTCCGGCGGCAACCAGCAGAAGCTGATCGTCGGCCGCGAGATGAGCCACGCCCCCAAGCTGCTCATCGCCGCCCACCCCACCCGCGGTGTGGACGTCGGCGCGCAGGCGGCCATCTGGGACCACATCCGCGAGGCCCGCCGCGCGGGTCTGGCGGTACTGCTGATCTCCGCCGACCTGGACGAGCTGATCGGCCTCTCCGACACCCTGCGGGTGATGTTCCGCGGCCGCCTGGTCGCCGACGCCGACCCCGCCGCGATCACCCCCGAGGAGCTGGGCTCCGCCATGACCGGTGCCGCCTCCGGCCGCCTGGAGCACACAGAGGACGCCGACCGATGAACAAGCTGACCTCACGGATCGACAGGGAGCGGCTGTTCCTCGGCACGGCCGCGCCGCTGCTCGCGATCGTCGCCGCGCTGCTGGTCACCACGCTGGTGATCCTCGCGACCGGCAAGAACCCGGGCGCCGCGTTCAGCGACATGGCGACCTACGGCTTCGCCAGCGACAGCCAGGTCTACATCCTGAACAAGGCGACCACGTACTACCTCGCGGGTGTCGCGGTGGCCATCGGCTTCCGGATGAACCTGTTCAACATCGGTGTCGACGGCCAGTACCGCCTCGCCGCGTTCGTGGCCGCCGCCGTCGGCGGCGTGCTCACCGTGCCGGGCTGGCTCGCCGTCCCGGTGATCATCCTGTGCGCCATGGGCACCGGCGCCCTGTGGGCGGCCGTCGCGGGCGTCCTCAAGGTGACCCGGGGCGTCAGCGAGGTCATCGCGACGATCATGCTGAACTCGATCGCGACCGCGATCATCGGCTACCTCCTCCAGCCGGGCAAGCTCGGCCAGCTCGACGACGGCGGCACCCTGGTCTCCACCAAGCCGCTGCCCTCCTCGTCCTTCCTGCCGAACATCGACACGGGCCCGGCCGGCGTCCTCGACAGCCTCCTCGTGCTCGCCGTGGTCGTCGGTGTGGCGTACTGGTTCATCCTGGGCCGCACCCGCTTCGGCTACGACCTGCGCACCGTGGGCCAGTCGGAGTCGGCCGCCGCCGCGAGCGGTGTCAGCGTCAAGAAGATGATCGCCACCAGCATGATCATCTCCGGTGCGGTGGCCGGTCTCATCGGCATGCCGACCCTGCTGAACGAGGGCCACCAGTACGACAACAGCTTCCCGGCGGGCATCGGCTTCACCGGCATCGCCATCGCGCTGCTGGGCCGCAACCACCCGGTCGGCATCGCGCTGGGCGCCCTGCTGTGGGGCTTCCTGGAGCGCACCACCAACCACCTGGAGTTCCAGGGCTACGACAAGGAGATCCTCGGCGTGATCCAGGGCGTCATCGTCCTGTGCGTCGTGATCGCCTACGAGGTCGTCCGCCGCTACGGCCTCAAGCGCCAGCAGCAGCGGGTCGGCGCCGAACTCGCCGCCCAGGCCGCCAAGCCGACCGAGATGCAGGAGGTGGCGTGATGACCGCCACGATGACGGACGCGCCGCCGCCCGCGGCGCCCAAGGCCCCGGGCAGCGCGGACAAGCGTCCGGGCCGTTCCACCGGCCGGCTCTTCCTGATCGTCGCCGGTGCCCTGCTGCTCGTCGCCGTCGTGCGCCTGATCACCGGGGCCGACCAGCTCACCTCCGAGGGCCAGGTCAACGCCGCCCTCGGGCTCGCCGTGCCGATCGGCCTCGCCGGTCTCGCGGGCCTGTGGTCCGAACGGGCCGGCGTGGTCAACATCGGCCTTGAGGGGATGATGATCCTCGGCACCTTCGGCGCGGGCTGGGCCGGCTGGCAGTCCAGCCCCTGGCTCGGCCTGCTGTGCGGCATCGGCTTCGGTGTCCTCGGCGGCCTCGTGCACGCGGTCGCCACGGTCACCTTCGGCGTCGACCACATCGTCTCCGGTGTGGCGGTCAACCTGCTCGCGCTCGGCGCCACGCAGTACCTCGCCAAGCTCTTCTTCGCCGGCGGCAAGGCCGCCGAGGCGGGCGGCAACCCCAAGCAGTCCCCGCCGGTCGACTCCCTCACCGAGATCACCGTGCCCGGCCTGTCCGACGCGCTGCACTCGGTCGAGCGACACCACTGGTTCCTCATCTCCGACATCGCGGGCATTCTGGGCGGTATCGTCACCGACGTGTCCGTGGTCACGATCCTCGCCGTGCTGCTGTTCGCCGGCAGCTGGTGGGTGCTGTGGCGCACCCCGTTCGGCCTGCGGCTGCGCTCCTGCGGCGAGAACCCGGTCGCCGCCGAGTCCCTCGGCGTCAACGTCTACCGCTACAAGTACGCGGCCGTCGCCGTCTCCGGCGGCCTCGCCGGACTCGGCGGCGCCTTCCTCGCGCTGGTGACCTCGCACACCTACCTGGAGGCCCAGACCGGCGGCCGCGGCTATATCGGCCTCGCGGCGATGATCTTCGGCAACTGGCGGCCCGGTGGCCTGGCCATGGGCGCTGCCCTGTTCGGCTACTCCGACGCCCTCCAGCTCCGCAACGGCGGTGTCACCGTGCACGCGCTGCTGCTCCTGCTGGTCGTGCTGCTCGCCGCGCTGGCGGTCTGGAAGCTGTACCGCAAGGCCCTGTGGCAGGGCGTGATCAGCGCGGTCATGGCCGCGGCGGTCCTGGCCTGGTACCTGTTCACCGACGAGGTCCCCAGCGACTTCGTCGGCGCCACGCCGTACGTCGTCACGCTGCTCGTGCTCTCGCTGTCCGCGCAGCGGCTGCGGATGCCCAAGGCCGACGGCATGCGGTACCGGAAGGGACAGGGCAAGTGACCACGGCGTCCGGTTCGGCGGGCTCGGCGGGCTCGGCGGGCTCGGCGGGCTCGTCCGGCTCGTTCGACTGGGAGGCGCTGCGCGCCGAGGCCCGCGAGGCCATGACGCACGCCTACGCCCCGTACTCGGGCTACCCGGTCGGCGTGGCCGCCGTGGTCGACGACGGCCGCACGGTCACCGGCTGCAACGTGGAGAACGCCTCCTACGGGCTCGGCCTGTGCGCCGAGTGCGGGCTCGTCTCCCACCTCCAGCGCACCGGCGGTGGACGCCTGACGCACTTCACCTGTGTGGACGGCAGCGGTGCCCTCCTCGTGCCATGCGGCCGCTGCCGCCAGCTCCTCCAGGAGTTCGGCGGGCCCTCGCTGCTGCTGGACACCCCAGAGGGCGTCCTCCCGCTCTCCGAGATGCTGCCCCAGGCGTTCGGCCCGGACCATCTCAACAAGTAAGTCCGTGCGGCCCCCCTGCTCACCCTGCGGGCAGGGGGGCCGCACACCTGCACCTCCCGGAAGGAACCCCTGGCCATGGACGCCATCTCCGTCATCCGCACCAAGCGGGACCGCGCCGCACTGACCGACGAGCAGATCGACTGGGTCATCGACGCGTACACCCGCGGCGAGGTCGCCGACTACCAGATGGCCGCCCTCAACATGGCGATCCTGCTCAACGGGATGGACCGCCGGGAGATCGCCCGCTGGACCGCGGCCATGATCGCCTCCGGCGAGCGCATGGACTTCTCCTCGCTGTCCCGCCCGACCGCCGACAAGCACTCCACGGGCGGCGTCGGCGACAAGATCACGCTTCCGCTCGCGCCCCTCGTGGCCGCCTGCGGCGCGGCCGTCCCCCAGCTCTCCGGACGCGGCCTCGGCCACACCGGCGGCACCCTGGACAAGCTGGAGTCCATCCCCGGCTGGCGCGCGCTGCTCTCCAACGAGGAGATGCTCTCCGTACTGGACGGCACCGGCGCGGTGATCTGCGCGGCGGGCGACGGCCTCGCCCCGGCCGACAAGAAGCTGTACGCGCTGCGCGACGTGACCGGCACGGTCGAGGCGATCCCCCTGATCGCCTCGTCCATCATGTCCAAGAAGATCGCCGAGGGCACCGGCTCGCTGGTCCTGGACGTGAAGGTCGGCTCCGGCGCCTTCATGAAGACGCTGGACGACGCCCGCGAGCTGGCCTCCACCATGGTGGGCCTCGGCACCGACCACGGCGTGAAGACGGTCGCCCTGCTCACCGACATGTCCACCCCGCTCGGCCGCACCGCGGGCAACGCGCTGGAGGTCCGCGAGTCCGTGGAGGTCCTGGCGGGCGGCGGCCCGGCGGACGTCGTCGAGCTGACCCTCGCCCTCGCCCGCGAGATGCTCGACGCGGCCGGCCTCAAGGACGCCGACCCGGCCAAGGCCCTGGCCGACGGCTCCGCGATGGACGTCTGGCGCCGCATGATCACCGCCCAGGGCGGCGACCCGGACGCGACCCTCCCCGTGGCCCGCGAGCAGCACGTGGTGGTGGCCCCCGCCTCCGGCGTCCTCACCCGTCTCGACGCCTACGGCATCGGCATCGGCGCCTGGCGCCTCGGTGCGGGCCGCGCCCGCAAGGAGGACCCGGTGCAGGCTGGTGCGGGCGTGGAACTGCACGCGAAGCCGGGCGACGCGGTCGTCGCCGGCCAGCCCCTGCTGACCCTGCACACGGACACCCCGGAGCGCTTCGGGTACGCCCTGGAGGCGACGGAGGGCTCCTTCGACATCGCTGAGGCGGGCACGGAGTTCACGGCTGCGCCGGTCGTGCTGGGGCGGGTGGACTGAGCCGCGACACGCCACCGAGGGCCTGATCCCACCAGGGATCAGGCCCTTCCTGTCTCCATCTAGCGCGGCGATCAACCAACTGATTAGCTAAGAGGCCCAGTTGGGACGCAACGACCTATGGAGTCCACGGTATGGCAACAGGTGCCTCCGACGAGCCGGACCCGGCAGCAGCCGTACCTGGGCAACGAGCCCTCGCCCTCCTGGACAAGGCCCTCGACGTCCAAAGCCCCCTGGTGCGCAAGAACATAGCCCGAGCCCGCCAGCGGAACCCGCAGGCGACACCGGCGCAGGTGATCCGCAACCTGGAGCGGATGTACGTCAGCGCCCTGGCCGGAACGGGTGCCGCAGTAGGAGGAACCGCGGCCGCGCCCGGAGTCGGCACGGGAGTCGCGCTGGCACTGTCGGCGGGCGAGGCTCTCTCGTCCCTTGAGCTGAGCACCCTGTTCGCGCTCTCGCTCGCCGAAGTCCACGGCGTCCCCCTCGACGAGGTGGAGCGCCGCCGGACGATCGTGATGGGAATCCTGCTCGGCAGTAAGGGCTCCGAGACCATCACCAAGGTCGCCCAACGCACCGGGCAGCACTGGGGACGTCAGATCGTCGCCAAGGTACCCGTCGAGACATTGCGTCAGGTCAACAGCATCCTGGGGAAGAACTTCGTCACCAAGTACGGCACCAAGCAGGGAATCATCGTCCTCGGCCGAGTGGCACCGTTCGGTATCGGCGCCGTGATCGGCGGAGGCGCCAACGCCGCCCTCGCCACTCTGGCCATACGAGCCGGCCGCCGCGCGTTCGGCCCACCCCCGGCGTCGTGGCCCTGGCCGACCTACAGCACACCGCCGGCGTCGGAGGACTTGTACGACTGATCCCGGGCGCGTACTGAAAGGCGTGGATAGCGGTCAGGCACGTGCAGCTCGCTCGGCAGTGTGTGCAGGCTGATCTCGCCTTCGTCGTCTCCTTCTCCGATCCGCGTCGAGGTCCATGTCTCCGGCATCACCTACGCCGCGGCGAAACCACGGTTGGCCCCGTGCTTCCTTCACGCCGTCCACGAATCGTCGGCCGGTAAGGAGCCCCATACCGAGAACATGGTCTTCTGTATGGCGACCAAGAAGGTGACCGTGACCAGTTGGTCGACTGGCTGCAGGAAGAGCATGGGCCGGTGACTGAGGAGGAGCGGGGGGCCATTCTTGGTGAGCTGGACGATCTCGATGCCGAGCACGATCGGCGCCGTGGCTCCGGCCGGCACGAGGCCGTGTGAAGACGCGCGGCGGGGAAC
The DNA here is from genome assembly GCF_042721685.1 of Streptomyces sp. NPDC058459. Taxonomy (NCBI): domain Bacteria; kingdom Bacillati; phylum Actinomycetota; class Actinomycetes; order Kitasatosporales; family Streptomycetaceae; genus Streptomyces; species Streptomyces sp. NPDC058459. The sequence continues at coordinate 8,474 of NZ_JBHXLV010000161.1, forward strand.
GGCCGCTCCCGGTCTTCGTCCCGGACTGCGATGCCCTCTCCCTGGCTGTGCGCGGTGACCGGAAGATGATCGCCTGGCTGGATCTCGCGGCGCGCGGGGAGGCCGAAGTGTGACGTCGCCGATGACACTGGTCGAGGCGTATGGCGGCAGGACGACCGAACAGCGCTGGGACTGGGTGCTGTCCCGGCTCCAGGTGGTCGACATCGGCAAGGACGAGGCCCGCCAGGCACGCCGGCTCCTGGCCGCCGCCAAGTCGCACGGCCACAAGTACGCGATCCATGCCGTGCTTGCCGTGATCGCCCGACAGCAGAAGGGACGGGTCACCGTCTTCACCTCGGACGTCGACGATCTGGAGAAGCTGGTACCTGCCACGGTCGTTGTCAGGAAGGTGTGACCCGGTCTCGTGCTGGAACGTATCGCCTGATCAGGGGACTTCTTCGTTCGGGTGAACGAGATCGGTGGACCTCCGCCTGTCCCGTTCGTCATGCTGGGATCGGTGACGCACTGATTGGAGACCGCCATGAGCGCACTCACCGTGAGTCAGGACCCCGACCGGACCTGGGACGACCTTGTCCGGTTCTGGGACGAGTCGAACTGGCCCGAGGGCAGCAGGGTGGAGATCATCGAGGGGATCGTCACCGTGTCGCCCACTCCCGCGTACCGCCACAACGTGATGGCGGCACGCATCCAGCGTCGCCTCTACTCCGTGATCCCCGAGGACTGGGAGATCTTCCAAACACTGTCCATCGCCGTGCCCTCCCGCCTGGGCATGTTCATCCCTGATCTGGTCGTCGCACCGCTACAGCCGTCCGAGACGGAGTCGCACATCCCGGCAGCTCTCGCCGAACTCGTCGTCGAGGTGACCTCGCCGTCCAACGCTCGCCACGACCGGATCAGCAAGCCGGCCGCGTACGCCACGGCGGGCATCCCGCTCTATCTGCTCGTGGACCCATGGGCCCCGGGTGGCCCCACCGTCACCCTCTACGGTGAGCCGAAGGACGACGTCTACCGGGTGCTCAGCGCGGTGAAGTTCGGTGACACCGTCCACCTGCCGAAGCCGTTCGACGTGGTGATCGACACCAGCGAGTTCCCCGTGGACTGATTCCCGTGCGATGAGTTGCGGGTGTCCCCCCGGTCTACCCGATGTGGACCCCACGACCGACCCCGTGCTAGCGCTGCGTGGCCCCGTCACCCGGGATGAGGTGGCGGGGCTGTGCGATGTGGTGCGGGGGCTGGCCCCCAGCAGCGGGGTTGTCGTGTGTGACGTGGCCGGGTTGGGGCCGCCGGGGCTCGGGCACGTCGAGGTGCTGGCTCGGCTGGAGCTGGCGGCACGGCGGGGAGGTGGGCGGATACGGCTGCGGGACCCGGACCCCGCGCTACGCGCCCTGCTCGGGCTCGTCGGGCTCTGCCTCCAGGTGGAGGGGGAGGTCGAAGAGGGGGAACCAGCGGGGGGTGTCGAGGAAGCAGTGGAAACCGGTGATGCGGCCGGCTGAGAGTTCCAGGATCTGGACGGCCCAGGGGGTGAAGCCGCCCTTCTCGGGGTCCGGCTTGTAGTGGGCGAAGCCGGGGAGGCCGTTGACCTGGACCGGGACGAGGCGGGAGTTCGCGCAGGAGGCGCCGATGGTGGTCATGAAGCCGGTGATGTCGGCGGGGCCGAGCAGCCACAGGTCGAACGGCGGCATCGTCATCACCGCGTCCTCGTGGAGCAGGGCGGTGAGCGCCGTCATGTCATACCCCTCGAACGCCTTCACATAGCGCTCCAGGAGCTGTTTCTGCTCCTCGTCCAGGGGGTCGGAGACGGCGGCGTCGGCGCCGGTGTCCGCGCGCTCGGCGAGGGTGGCGCGGGCCCGCTGGAGGGCGCTGTTGACCGAGGCGACGGTGGTGCCCAGCAACTCGGCCACCTCACTGGCCCGCCAGGCCAGCACCTCACGCAGGATCAGCACAGCCCGCTGCTTGGGCGGCAACCGCTGGAGCGCCGCCATGAACGCCAGCCGGATCGACTCCCGGGCCACCGCCGCGTCCGCCGGGTCCGTCACGGCGGGCAGCACCCGCGTGTCCGGCACCGGCTCCAGCCAGGTGTGGTCCGGGCGGGGGGAGAGCGCGGCCCGCGCGAGCGGGGTCGGCTCCGAGAGGTCCATCGGGCGGGCCCGCTTGTTGCCCGCGGACAGCATGTCCAGGCAGACGTTGGTGGCGATCCGGTACAGCCACGACCGCAGACTGGACCGGCCCTCGAACTTGTCGTAGCTCCGCCAGGCCCGCACCAGGGTGTCCTGCACCGCGTCCTCGGCCTCGAAGGACGAGCCGAGCATCCGATAGCAGTACCCGGTCAGCTCGGTCCGGTGCTTCTCCAGCGCGACATCGAGGTCCGCCGTCGCCGTGCCCTCACCCATCGTCCACCCACCCCTGCGGCCGTCCCGTACGCGCGTCATCGCGCCCCAGCACTCCGGAAGCTACCGCAGCCCACTGACAATGGCCCCCGGAGTGGGGAAACGTGCGGCTCGGGCGGTGCGCGCGGCGGGTCAGTGCGCGGGCACGGCCTCCCGGCGCGCGGCCGTACGGGCAGCCAGGGTGCCCAGCGCGGTGATGGCGACGACCCCCAGGACCGCGAGCAGGCCGACGCCGACCGTGCCCGCCCAGCCGCCGGAGTGGAAGGCGAGCGCGCCGACCGTGCTGCCCGCGCTGGAGCCGATGTAGTACGACGACTGGTACAGGGCGGTCGCCTGGGCGCGGCCGTGCGTGGCCGTCTTTCCGACCGCCGAGGAGGCGACCGCGTGGCCCGCGAAGAAGCCGGCCGTGATCAGCACCAGGCCCAGCAGGACCAGCGGCAGCGAGGGTGCCAGCGACAGCAGCAGACCCGCGGCCGTCGTCCCGCCCGCCGTGTACAGGGCGCCCCTGCGGCCGAGGCGGCCCACCAGCCGGCCCGCCGAGGAGGCGGAGACCGTGCCGACCAGGTAGACGAGGAAGATCGAGCCGATGACGCCCTGCGGGAGGGAGAACGGGGCCTCGGTCAGGCGGTAGCCGATCACCGTGTACACCCCGCCGAACACCGTCATGAACAGCGCGCCGATCGCGTACAGGCGGCGCAGCAGCGGTGAGGAGAGGTGGTCGCGGACCGCGCGGGCCAGCACCCGGGGGCGCAGCGAACCCGCCTCGAAGTGCCGGGGCGCGGGCAGCAGCAGCCGGAACGCCACCGCGCAGCCCACCGCGACCACGCCGATCACACCGACGGCGATCCGCCAGCCCCACTCCTGCGCGACCCAGCCGGTGATCACCCGGCCGCTCATGCCGCCGACGCTGTTGCCCGCGACGAACAGACCGATCGCCGTGACCAGTGCCTTCGGCCGGACCTCCTCGGCCAGATACGCCGTCGCGGAGGCGGGCAGCCCGGCCAGCGCGGCGCCCTGCAGGGCCCGCAGCGCCACCAGCGCGCCGATCGACGGCGCGAACGGCACCAGCAGTCCGACGGCCACCGCGACTATCAGCGACGCCGTCATCACGGTCCGGCGGCCGAACCGCTCCGACAGCGCGCTCATCGGCAGCACGAACAGCGCCAGCCCGCCGGTCGCCGCCGCCACGGTCCAGCTCGCCTGGCCGGCCGCCACCCCGTAGTCGTCGGAGATCAGCGGCAGCAGGGCCTGGGTGGAGTACAGCAGCGCGAACGTCGCCACGCCCGCGAGGAAGAGGGCGAGGCTCATCCGGCGGTAGCCGGGGCCGCCCGGCGTCAGACGCGAGTCGGCCGGAACCGGAGCGGGAGTCCCGGGGGACTTGGCGGAGAGGACGGGTGTGCGGGCGTCCACGCGGATGGACGCCTCGGTACTGGCGGGAGACATGCTTCGAAACTAAGACGCGGCCCCTCATCCGTCCAATGCATGGAATCGTCATAATCGTTCCCATGGAGCATCAGCAGAGGTCACAGCCGCACCTGTCATCGTCCGGTGACACAGAAGACATGGCGCTGCTGCTCGCGCCCCGCCTCGCCTACTTCGCCGGGGTGGCCCGCACCGAGCACGTCACCCGGGCCGCGCACGAGATGAACGTTCCGCAGTCCACCCTCTCCCGGGCCATGGTCCGGCTGGAGCAGGATCTCGGGGTGGACCTGTTCGCCCGGCACGGCCGCACCGTCTCGCTCACCCCGGCCGGCCGCACCTTCCTCGGCTCGGTGGAACGCGCGCTCGCCGAGGTCGAGCGGGCCGCCGAGGAGGTGCGCGCGGACGCCGACCCCGCCACCGGCAAGGTCGCCTTCGGCTTCCTGCACACCATGGGCCCGGAGACCGTGCCCGGCCTGCTGCACGCGTTCCGCGCCGACCATCCGAGGGTCCGCTTCAGCCTGGTGCAGAACTACGGCGAGGCCATGCTGGAGCGGCTCCGGGCGGGCGAGCTGGACCTGTGCCTGACCTCACCGGTGCCGGACGCCCCCGACCTGGTCGCCCGGCGGCTGGACGAGCAGAAGCTCCGCCTGGTCGTCCCGGCCGACCACCGGCTGGCCGGCCGCCGCCGCGTCCGGCTCGCCGAAGCGGCCGAGGAGACCTTCGTGACCCTGGAGCCCGGTTACGGCCTGCGCCGCATCACCGACGACCTGTGCCGTGAGGCCGGCTTCCGGCCCAGGGTCGCCTTCGAGGGCGAGGAGGCGGAGACCCTGCGCGGGCTGGTGGCCGCAGGTCTCGGTGTGGCTCTGCTGCCGCCGCCCACCGTGCCCCGGCCGGGCGTGGTGGAGCTGACGGTGACGGCGCCGAGGGCGGTCCGCGAGGTCGGCGTGGCCTGGCCGGCCGACCGCCCGGACACCCCGCCGGTGGCGGCCTTCAAGAAGTTCCTGCTCTCCAGGAGGGGCAACCTGCTGCCCTCCTGAACCCGCCTACTTGCGCAACGACTTCCCGAACCCCGACGCCAGCGGCATCCGCAGCCCTATCGGCGGCGGTGCCGCGAGCGCGTCCTCCACCGGGCGGGACAGCGGGTGCCCCAGGAGGGCGCCCAGGGTGAAGTCCACGGCCAGGGCGAGCACTTCGTCCCGGTGCTGGTGCAGCCCGTGGCCGTCGGAGTGGACCTCGAACCGGCAGACCTCCCGGTTCACCTTCTTCGCGCGGGCCGCCATCCTGAACGACAGCTCCGGATCGCACCGTTCGTCGTTCGTGCCGTGCGCGATCAGCACCCGGCGCCCCACCAGCTGCTTGACCGGCTCGGCGTCACCCGCACCCGCCGCCGGGAGCCAGGGGGCGATGGACACCACGGAGTTGACCGCCTCATGGCCTCCGGCGCCCAGCGCGGCGCGCCCGCCCATGTCCAGCCCCACCAGGCACACCGGCACGTCCCCGTAGCGCCGCACCACCTCGTCGGCGGCCCAGGTGGCGTCCGTCGCGAGGTGGGCCTCGTCGCCGTTCCAGCCGCGGTAGCGGTAGTGGACCGGATGGACGGCGAGCCCCTCAGCGCGGCCCGCGCGGGCCAGGCTTCGTGCCAGCGCGCGGACGAGGCTGCCGGGCAGGACCGGGAACGGACGGCGGGTGGAGACCTCGTCCCCGCCCGGGAGAAGCAGTACCGCTCCGCTCACCGCGCTCGGCGCCGGGCCGACCGCCTTTCCCAGCCTGGCCGTCCGGACCGGCATCGTCGCTTGCTGTCCCATGGCAGAACACTGTCAGAAGGCGAGGTGTACGAAACCCTTCCCGGCGGTCACCGTTGCGTATCGACGCGCACGGGGTACTGATCGCGCCACCGCATGAACGGCCTGAATTCGAGCATCCCGTCGAGGAGTTCGGCCGCACGCTCGATTCCCGGTGCCGCTTCTGAGGTCAATCCGATGAGATCAAGGTTCATTCCTTTCGATGAACGGCCCATGGTGGACCAAGACTTCACGCACCCCGGAAGTGAAGGGTGGCCGCCCGGGAAGCCGTTCCGTTGCGCCGCTCCTACCAGCGCTTATGTGGGCTCGGGGTGCCGATAATATTTATCGTGCGCCCCAAGAACGCGTACAGGAATTCACCGGCTGCCCGCATTTCGGTGATTGCGGTGGGCGGCCGATGATGTTTACGGTCATGGACCGCTAGATCACCCGTGATCCATGTCTCCGCATTCAAGGACGCATTCACCATGAAGCAGTCTGCTGTCAAGACCCTCGGTGTCGCCGCCCTCGGTGCCGCTTTCGCCGCCGTCGGCGCGGGCGTGGCCGACGCGGCCCCGGCCGTCCCGGACGGCCTCCCCGTCGTGGGTTCCGTCGCCCACACGCTGCCGGCCGCGAATGTCACCCATGCGCTGCCCGGTGCCGCCGAGGCCGTCTCCCAGGGGCAGGGTGTGATCGGCGGCGGACTGAACACCGCCCGGCCCGCCCTGCAGAAGATGCTGGCCCAGGGGCCGACCGCGCCCGTCGCCGGGCTGCTCGGCGGTCTGCCGGCGCAGGGCCTGCCCACCCACGGCCTGCCCACCCACGGCCTCGGTTTCAACGGCATCCCGCTCGGCTGACCCCACGCAGGACGCGGCCCCACGCCGCGAACCCCCCACACACGACGCCGCCGAGGCCCCCGGGTAGTCTCCGGGACGGCCT
>NZ_JBHXLV010000162.1:0-14900 GCF_042721685.1 Streptomyces sp. NPDC058459
CGCCGGGACGGGGGGCGTTCGGCGCGGGGGCGGCGGGACGCGGGGCGGAGGGCCCCGGGCCCAGCGCCAGGGCACCGGGACGCGGCCCGCTCACACCGGCGGCCGGACCGCCCGGCATTCCGGCACCGTTGGTGCCGTCACCACCCGAACCCCCCTTGGGGCCACCGCCCTTGCGGGGAGCGAACCAGTCGCTGGTCTTCTCCTCCGCCTGCGGGGCGGCCTCGGCGGCCGGCTCGGGGACGGGCGCGGGCAGAGCGGCGGGCTCCGGCCGCGCGGCGGCACCCGGCTCACCGCCGGCGTTCTCGTTCTCCGCGACGGTCTTGCGCATGACGAGCGGCGGAATGGGCCGCGATCCAGGGATGTTGATCCGGACGCGGGTGGTCAGCGTGGTCTCGGTCTTGCGCTCCTCGGGACGCGCGTCCGGACTCCCGGCACCGGTCCCGTCGCCGGAAGCCACGGGGGTCCCGTACGGCGGGGTACCGGAGGGGTACGCGGCCCCGCCGCGCCCGTCGGGCCCGGAGGACGGAGTGTCAGTTTCACGACTCAAGGCATGTTCTCCCGGTTGGCTCCGCCGCCCGTCACGACCTCAGCGGGCATCTCGGCGGCGCGCACCACCATACTGGCCACCTCTGGCGCGAATCCCACGACCGCCGGGAAACCCGCACCGGACCCGCACGAGGGCCACGCGAAGTGGTACGTCAGTTGCCAAGTCGACCGGCATCGCCGTCGGGTTGCCGTCCGGGGGCCAAGGTGGCGCAGATCACAGCGAGCGCCATCCCGCCGAGCAGGAAGACGTACGAGCCGCCGCCCGCGCCGAACAGGAAGTCACCCTCCGGGCGGCTGGCGGTGAGGAGGATGACCGCGACGACCCAGCCGAGCACCGGCGCGACCGCGCCCGAGCGTCCGCGCAGCGCGTACCCCCCGCCGAGGAACGCCCCGCCCGCGCCCGCGAGGGCGAGCAGCAGGCCGAGCGGGAACCAGGCGGCCTGCACCAGCGCCCCGGCGACACCGACGACCGCGCCGAGCACGCACAGCCCGAGCAGCGCGGCCATCCGGCCGAGGGAGGGACGGCGCAGCGGCTGGGCGAGCATCGGGGCACTCATGACGCCACCTCCACCCCGGCGAACAGGTCGGTCTCGCCGGGCTCGGCACTCCCCTGGACCAACTCGTAGTACTCGGTGCTGAACAGCGGCTGGGCCAGGTCGTTGGAGAGCGCGAAGTACTCGCCCGCCACGGTGATCTGGGTGGCGTGGGCGCGCATCGCGGCGGCCTTGGCAGCGGCGTACGCGCTGCCGTCGACGGCGGTGGTGATCCGCTCGTCCGGGACCACGCCGGGCAGGTCGGCGATGTCGGCGCTCTTGCCGAACGGCAGGCCGGGCAGCTCGTCGGCGAGCCGCGCGAAGGCGTCCTCGACGACCGAGCGGGGCATGCGGTTCCAGTAGACCTTGTCCACCCGGTGCCCCCGGCCTTCGGCCAGCTCGACGGCACGCATCGCGATCCGGTGGGCCTGGATGTGGTCGGGGTGCCCGTACCCGCCGTTGTCGTCGTACGCCACGAGCACCTGCGGCCGGACCTCAAGGACGACGTCCGCGAGCGCGCCCGCGGCCTGGTCGAGGCCGGCCTGCCAGAAGGCGGCGGGGTCGTCGTTGTCCGGCAGCCCCGTCATCCCGGAGTCCTGGTACCCGAGCACCCGCACGTCGTCGACGCCCAGCTCACGCAGTGCGGCGTCCAGCTCGCCCCGCCGGTACGCCCCGAGCGCGGCCCCCTCCAGGTGCCGCAGCTCCGGCGGGATCACCTCCCCGCGCTCCCCGAGCGTGCAGGTCACGAGGGTCACGTGCGCACCCTCGGCCACGTACTTGGCCATGGTCGCGCCGTTGTTGATCGACTCGTCGTCCGGGTGCGCGTGCACGAGCAGCAGACGCCGGGGGGGCAGTTCGGTCATGGGGTCCAGCGTACGAGGACGGGGGCGCGGGTTCAGGACGCGCCCTGCGCGCCGCTGTCGTCGGCGTAGCGCGGCAGGTCGTCCGTCGGGATGGTCCAGTCCGCGATGGTGACCTCCTCGCCGTAGACGAAGTCCTTGCGGGTGGCGTAGCGCGGGCCGGCGGGGGTGGGGTGGATGTCGGTGAAGACGGCGCCGGAGCCGGTGCGGGGGTCGAAGATCGCGTAGACCGGGACGCCCAGCAGCGGGTAGTCGCGGATCTTGCCGACCCAGTCGTTCTCCGGGTTGGAACGGGAGACGATCTCGACGGCGGCGACGAGCGTACGGGGGTCGAAGGCGCCCTCCCCCTCCATGTCGGCCTCGGCGATCACCATCACGTCGGGGTGCCGCATGACGCCCTCGGCCGCGTCCTCCACGTCGGGTTCGCCCGTGTGGGCCACGAGTTCCTCCGGCATGACCTTCTCAAGGCGTTTGCGAAGGCGCAGCACGGTCAGCTCGTGCTGCCTGACGGGCGACATCATGTCGTGAACGATCCCTTCCCTGGTGATCTCGAATTTGCCCGGAAGGGTGTCGTCCATGGACTGGACGACTTCCCGCATGGCCCGGTACTGGTGAGGGGCGCACCGGCGTGCGTCGTCCGGTGCTGTGGCCATGGCGCTCGCTCCTCCTGTGGGCCCTGAGGCGTCTGCTTCCTCGGGCGGGGCAAGGATCGTCGCTTTCATGCTAGGGGTCCTCCGGGAGAGCAGTCGCGGCAGCGGCCCGGTTCTGGGGCGCGGAAGACGCGTTCGCAGCCGTCGCAGGTCTGGAAGGGGTGCCGGACGGGGGGCGGGGTGGTGGCTGACGGGGTGAACGGGGGCGGGGGTGGAAGGCAGGCGGTCAGACGGTGAGCCAGTAGCGCGGCCGGGCGGTGCAGCGGCTCCGTCGGCAGGCCGTCGGTCAGGGCCTGGCGTACGGCTGCCGGGGAGACGTCCCGCTCCAGCCAGGCGGCGACACCGGGGGCGAGGTGAGCCGTGTCGGCGGCGGAGAGCAGCAGACGGCTGTCATGGCGCCGGAGGCCCGCGAGGAGGTCGGTGGCGGTCTGGAGCAGCGCCGGGTTGACGGGGGCGGGCACGGCGGGGAGGGCCTTGCGGCGAGCGGGGGTGGGACGGCGTACGGGGGGCTCGTGCTCCTGGGCACGGTGGCCGGGCTGGTTGCAGGAGATCGTGCGGGTGACGATGCGCCCGCTGGGGACACGTAGCCGCTCGCGGCGCAGGTAACCGTGTTTCTCCAGCTCACGCAGGGCGGCGGCGATACGGGCGACGCCCTCCGGGAAACGTGCGGCGAGGCTCTTGATGTCGATACGGGCGCCTCGCGGCAGCGACTGGATGTGCGTGCCGAGACCGATCGCCAGCAGGGAGAGGTCCGCGTGCTGGGCGAGGTGGTTGCCGATCACCGTGAAGCGGGCGGTGTGACGGGAGTTGTCGTGGATGAGACCACCCCGGTTCGGGTGGTCATGGCCCGCAATACGGGACCGGCCGCGCGGGGGCGCGCTAGGGTTCTGGGTATCCATCGGGAAGAGGCTTGTCTTCCTAGGTGGTCAGGCCCTCGCACTGGGATGCCACTCCCGGCGGGGGCCGACGTATGTCCGGTGTTGTCTTGTCGCTGAGCCTAGAGCCGCCAGGGGTGGCAATTGCCAGCGGGAACAGCGATGTTCACCCACCCGAGTGACGTTGCCGCCGTGGGCGGGAGGGGTGGGGCTTGGTGGGGTGCTTTCCCCCGGTCTTCAGGGTCTCAATGACCACCCGTCCCACCGGAGCACGGTGGCCCGGGTTCCGGTGCGGCGAGGTCCAGTTCGGCCCAGACGATCTTGCGCGGAAACCGGTCCTCCGCCACGCCCCACCGGTCGGCGAGGGCGGCCACGAGCAGCAGCCCCCGACCCGTCTCGTCCTCCGCCCCCGGTTCCCTTCGCCTCGGCCGCCGGTCACCGCGCGTATCCGTCACCTCGATACGCAGGGTGCCGCGCTCGACGTACAGCCCGAGCCGGAAACTCCGCCCCGGCAGCCGCCCGTGGGTCGCGGCGTTGGCCGCCAGCTCCGCGACGATCTGCCCGGCCGCCTCCCACGGCAGCCCCCAGCTCCGGAGCTGCTCAGCGGCGAGCAGCCGGGCCAGTCGGGCGCCTCGCGGCGTCGAGGAGAACAGCACGCTGAAGTCACGTGCATCGGCATCGAGTTGGGCCGCGGCCCCGGTGTTTTCCTGATTCACATCACCCAGGGTGTCCGTTCCGCCCTACCGTGAAGAGTGATCGCACCGTTGCGTACGGTCACTGTCGGCGAGTTGTCCGGTGGTGTCCGCGCTGTCGGCAGGAGCAAGGGAGGAGTGCGGATGTCGGTGGACGGCGAGGCGGTACGGCCCGCGTCGGAGGCGGACGAGTCCGGCTGGGAGGTGGAACCGGACGACGACTGGGGCGCGGCGGTGATCGCCACGGTGGGCCGCCAGTTGAAGCTACGACGCGAGGCAGCGGGGCTGCGCGCCGCCGAGTTCGGCACGCTGATCGGGTACGGGGAGGACCTCGTCTACAAGGTGGAGGCCGGCAAGCGGATTCCCCGCCAGGAGTATCTGGACAGGTCGGACGAGGTACTGGACGCGGACGGGTTGGTCTCGGCGTCGTGGGAGGACGTGAAGAGGGTCCGGTATCCCAGGAAAGTTCGAGAACTGGGGAAGCTGGAGGCGCAGGCTGTTGAGATCGGGGTGTACGAGTGCAACATCATCGCGGGGCTGTTGCAGACCGCTGCGCACGCACGAGAGGCGATCGGTTCGGCACAGCCGCCGTACTCACCGGACGACGTGGAACGCATGGTGGCAGCTCGTGTGGCACGACAGTCGGTCTTCGAGCGTTCGCCCGCGCCAGCACTCAGCTTCGTTCTGGAAGAGGCGGTCCTGAAGCGCCCTATCGGGGGCACAATGGTCTGGCGTCGTCAGCTCGAACGCGTCCTGGAAGTGGGTAGGTTGCACAACGTCGTGCTTCAGGTCATGCCGACAGGAACCACCGTCCACTCCGGTTTGGACGGTCGGATCGAACTGCTGAAGTTCGCAGACGGTTCGGCGGTGGGTCAATCCGACGGTGCGTTCAACGGCAGGCTGATCTCTGAGCCCAAACATCTGCGCATTCTCGAACTGCGATATGGCACCATCCGGGCTCAGGCGCTCCCGCCAGGGAAGTCGCAGACCCTCATCGAAGAACTGCTAGGAGAAAAATGATCCACAAGACCACTGCCGGGGGCACCTCCGAGCTGGCGTGGTTCAAGAGCAGCTACAGCGGCGGCAACGACGGCAACTCCTGCGTCGAACTCGCCGTCACCCCCAGCACCATCCACGTCCGCGACTCCAAGCACACCGCAGGCCCCCAGCTAGCCCTCAACCAGGACACCTGGACGGCCTTCGTCACCGGCGTACGCGACTGACACTCAACGGCCCCGGCACAGGCATGCCGGGGCCGCACAGTTGGGCAGCCTCTGCCAAACAAAGGTTGGGAGCCCCATGAGCGAAAACCTCACCGCCCTCCAGTGGTTCAAGAGCAGCCACAGCGGCGGAACCGACGGCAACTCCTGCGTCGAAGTCGCGCGAGCGCCCCGCACCATCCACGTCCGCGACTCAAAGCACACCGCAGGTCCCCGCCTCGCACTCAGGCACGCGTCCTGGGCGCTCTTCGTAGCGGCAGCATCGGAGGAGCTGTGAGCCGCGAACCCGAACTGGCCTGGTTCAAGAGCACCTACAGCAGCGGCACTGACGGCGAGTCCTGCGTCGAGGTCGCCACCGCCTCGTGGGCCGCGTTTGCGAACAAGCCCTCTGAGCTGAACTGGTTCAAGAGCAGCCACAGTGACGGCCCGGACGGCAGTTCCTGCGTAGAAGTGGCGCGAGCGCCCCGCACCATCCACGTCCGCGACTCCAAGCACACGGCGGGCCCCCAGCTCGCCCTCACCCAGGACACTTGGACGGCCTTCGTCACCGGCGTACGCGACTGAACCCCCGGCGGCCCCGGCACAGCCACACCGGGACCGTCCGCATGGGCGCAGCGCAGGGCCTCAAGGGCGCCAACTACTGCTCAGGCTTTGGCTGTTGCCGGGCCCGGCTCTTATCGTTGGCTGACCTTGGAGGTTTTATGCACACTCTCATCCGAAGGACAGCCGGCATCGCGGGCGCCCTCGTGGCAGTCGTGACCATGTCCGTGACCGGCGCGTCCGCGGCCCCCGCGGAGGGTCCCACCAACGGCTGCCCGTACCCCTACGTCTGCTTCTACGTGGACCAGCGCGCCTGGGACGCCGGCACACCGATCACGAGGTACCGCGATATCACCAGCTCGTACCAGACGGTCAAGTCGCGTCCGCACTACTACGTCCTGAACACCCGGAACGACGACGTGGCCTACTTGCGGCTCCAGGACGGAAGCTCGATCTGCCTGCCGCCCAACTTCTCCACGTCGTTCACCAACGCTTACAGCGTCACCGGGATACGGATCTCCAGCAGCTCCACCTGCTGAGAACGGGGTGCCCGTCCGCGCGGGCACCCCGCCCCGCGTCAGAACTTGATGCTGCCGATCATGCTGGCGACGTTCGTGGTCAGCTCGCTGATCGTGGGTGCGATCGTCGAGGAGGCGAGATAGAAGCCGAAGAGCATGCAGATGGCGGCGTGTCCCCCCTTCAGCCCCGACTTCTTGATCAGCAGGAAGACGATGATCGCCAGCAGCACCACCGCCGAAATCGAGAGTGCCACGGCGGCTCACCTCCAATGAATCCCAGGGACACGGGGGGGTCGGACTATGGGGGTTGTGACGTGAGTACAGCCCCGGCGGCATGACCCGGAAGCCAAGTCCACGCGGACACCGCCAGGTTCATACCCACCCAGCGACAGTGATCATAACTATGTGTGCTCGCGCATCGCTCGGCGCACGGCCGCACAAGGGGGCGCATGGCCAATATGGTCGGGCCATGACGACCAAGACAGTCGACACCGACTCCTTCCCCCGCCGACACGCCCGGACGCAGCGCTTCTCGCTCGGCGCGCCACGCGGGTTCACCGTGGCTCCCGACGGCTCCCGTGTCGCGTTCCTCCGCTCGGGTTCCGGCACGGACCGCGCCAACTCCCTGTGGGTGCTGGACACCGAGGACGGCACTGAACGCCCCGCCGCCGACCCCCGCGCCCTGCTCGCGGGCGCGGACGAGGAGCTGTCGCCCGAGGAACGGGCCCGCCGCGAGCGCAGCCGGGAAGGCGGCGCGGGCATCGTCGGCTACGCCACCGACGCGGCCCTCGAACTGGCCTCTTTCGCCTTGTCCGGGCGGCTTTTCACGGCCGAGCTGCCGGCCGGCACCGCCCGCGAACTGACCGTCCCCGGACCGGTGATCGACCCCCGCCCCGCCCCCGACGGCACGCACATCGCGTACGTCGCCGGGGGCGAGCTGCGGGTGATCGGCGCGGAGGGGGCCGGTGACCGGCCGCTGGCCACCCCCGAGGGCGACGAAGTGACGTACGGTCTGGCGGAGTTCATCGCGGCCGAGGAGATGGACCGTACGCGGGGCTTCTGGTGGTCCCCGGAGTCGGACCGGCTGCTGGTGGCGCGGGTGGACGACACGCCGGTGCGGCGCTGGTGGATCGCGGACGCCTCGCACCCGGACCGTGAGCCACACCACGTGCGCTACCCGGCCGCGGGCACCGCCGACGCGGAGGTGACGCTGTTCGTGATCGGCCTGGACGGCACCCGCACCGAGGTCCGCTGGGACCGTGAGCGCCACCCCTATCTGGCGCGTGTGCACTGGTCACAGGCCGGTTCCCCGCTCCTCCAGGTGCAGTCGCGGGACCAGCGCGGGACGCTCGTCCTCGCCGTCGACCCGGACACCGGAGCGACCCGGACGGTGCACGCCGACGAAGATCGAACATGGCTTGATCTTTTCGCCGGGGTGCCCGCCTGGACCCCCTCCGGAGAGCTGGTCCGCATCGCGGACGAGGACGGCGCGCGGGTCCTCGCGGTGGGCGAACGTGCCCTGACCGGACCTGAGTTGCACATCCGCGCCGTACTGGACGTGGGGTCGGACGACGTACTGGTCTCGGCGTCCGCAGGCGCGGCGGCCGAGGACCCGGAGACCGGCCAGATCCATGTCTACCGGGTCGGCGAGCGGGGCGTGGAGCGCGTGTCCCGGGAGCCCGGGGTGCACTCGGCGGTGCGCTCGGGCGGCGTCACCGTCCTGGTCTCCGCGACGCTGGACAGTCCCGGCGCCCGGGTCCAGGTGCTGGGTGACGGAAAATCGGCGCTCGGTGTCCGCTCGTACGCCGAAGACCCCGGTCTGTCCCCCGGCGTGACGCTGACCGAGGGGGGCGCACGGCGAATTCCGTGCGCCGTGCTTATGCCTTCGGACTACCCCGACGACACCCCCCTGCCCGTCCTGCTCGACCCCTACGGGGGCCCGCAAGGCCAGCGGGTGGTCGCCGCGCACAACGCCCATCTGACCTCGCAGTGGTTCGCCGACCAGGGCTTCGCGGTGATCGTCGTAGACGGCCGGGGCACCCCCGGCCGCTCCCCGGAGTGGGAGAAGTCGATCCACCTGGACTTCACGGTTACCCTCGACGACCAGATCGACGCCCTGCACGACCTCGCGAAGCGCTACCCGCTCGACCTCGACCGCGTGGCCATCCGGGGCTGGTCGTACGGGGGTTACCTCTCCGCGCTGGCCGTCCTGCGCCGGCCGGACGTGTTCCACGCGGGCATCGTCGGCGCCCCGGTCACCGACTGGCGGCTGTACGACACCCACTACACCGAGCGCTACCTCGGCGACCCCGCGGCCGACCCGGAGAGCTACGCCCGCAGCTCCCTGATCACCGACGAGGGTCTGTCCGACCCCGCCGAACCCCACCGGCCCATGATGATCATCCATGGTCTGGCCGACGACAACGTGGTGGCCGCCCACACCCTCCGGCTGTCCTCCGCCCTGCTGGCCGCCGGCCGCCCGCACGAGGTGCTGCCGCTGTCCGGGGTCACCCACATGACCCCGCAGGAACAGGTCGCGGAGAACCTGCTGCTGCTCCAGGTCGACTTCCTCAAGCGCGCTCTGGGCGGGTCGCATCAGCCCTGACGGCGTTGACGCACAGGCAACTGCGCCGAAGCCGCTGCGACACAGGCACCCGCGAGGCTGATCAGCGTACGGCCGTGCGGGTGCCGTGGAGCGGGCCGGGATACACCATGTCATCCCGGCCCGTTGCCGTGCCCCCCGTGTCCCTCCTAGCCCCCGTGCCCTTCTATGGCCCCCGGCACCACCCGCCGCTCCGCCGCGAACAGACACGCCGACGGATGCGCGACCGGCCCCCCGGCCCCCCGGAACTCCTCCGGCACCGCCAGCTCCGGCACCTCCACCGCACACCGCTCCCGGGCCTTCCAGCACCGGGTGCGGAACCGGCACCCTGAGGGGATCGCGGTCGGCGACGGCACCTCACCGCTCAGGATGATCCGCTCCCGGCGCGCCCGCGCCTCCGGATCGGGCACCGGCACCGCCGACAGCAGCGCCTGGGTGTACGGGTGGGTGGGGTGCTCGTAGATCTCCGCGTCCGTGCCCGTCTCCACGATCCGGCCCAGGTACATCACCGCGACCCGGTCCGAGATGTGCCGCACGATCGACAGGTCGTGCGCGATGAAGACGTAGGACAGCCCGAACTCCGTCTGGAGCCGTTCCAGCAGGTTGATGACCTGCGCCTGCACCGACACGTCGAGGGCGGACACCGGCTCGTCGGCGACGATCACCTCGGGGCGCAGCGCCAGCGCCCGCGCGATGCCGATCCGCTGCCGCTGCCCGCCGGAGAACTGGTGCGGATAGCGGTTCAGGAACTCCGGGTCGAGCCCCACCACCTCCAGCAACTCCTGCACCTTGCCCCGCCGTTCGCCCTTCGGCGCCACCTCGGGATGGATCTCGTACGGCTCCCCGACGATGTCCCCCACCGTCATCCGGGGGTTGAGCGAGGTGTACGGGTCCTGGAACACCAGCTGGATGTTCCGGCGCACCTCCTTCAGCCGGCGTCCGGACAGGCCGGTGATGTCCTCGCCCCGGAACCGGATCTCGCCCCCGGTGGGCCGCTCCAGGTGGCAGAGCAGCTTCGCCACCGTGGACTTGCCGCACCCCGACTCGCCCACGATGCCGAGGGTCTCGCCCCGGCCGAGCCGGAAGTCGACGCCGTCGACGGCTTTCACGGCGCCGTTCTGCCTGCGCAGCACGATGCCCCGGGTCAGCGGGTAGTGCTTGACCAGGCCGCGCGCCTCCAGCACGGGTTCAGCCGTCGCCGCCATCGAGGCACTCCCTCCAGAAGTGGCAGGCGCTCCCCCGGCCCGGCCCGGCCGGGTACAGCGGGGGCTCGTCCGTGCGGCAGACGTCCCGTGCCAGCGAGCAGCGCGGGTGGAAGGCGCAGCCGGGCGGGATGCGGGTCAGGCTGGGCGGCAGGCCCTGGATGGCGTACAGCTCGCGGCCCTTGTGGTCGAGCCGGGGGACGGAGTCGAGCAGGCCGCGCGTGTAGGGGTGGGCCGGTGCCTTGTAGATGTCGTGGACGGGCGCCGACTCCACGATCCGGCCCGCGTACATCACCGCGATCCGGTCGGCCACGTCCGCGACCACGCCGAGGTCGTGGGTGATGAGGACGAGCCCCATGTCGTACTCCCGGCGCAGCTCCGCGAGGAGGTCCATCACCTGGGCCTGCACGGTGACGTCGAGGGCGGTGGTGGGTTCGTCGGCGATGACGAGGGCCGGTTCCAGCGCGATCGCCATGGCGATCATGATCCGCTGGCGCATGCCGCCGGAGAACTGGTGCGGATAGTCCCGCACCCGCTGGGCGGCGCCGGGGATGCGCACCCGGTCCATCAGCTCGACGGCCCGCTTGCGCGCGTCCTTGCGGGACATCCCCCGGTGCACGGTGAACATCTCGCCGAGCTGGTCGCCGACGGAGAGCACGGGGTTGAGGGCGGACAGCGCGTCCTGGAAGATCATCGCCATACCGGCGCCCCGGATCTTCCGCCGCTCCTCCTCCTTCATCGTGAGCAGGTCGCGGCCCCGGAAGAGAATCTGGCCGCCGGTGATCCGGCCGGGCGGGGTGTCGAGGATGCCCATCACGGCCTGCGCGGTCACCGACTTGCCGGACCCGGACTCCCCCAGCACGGCGAGCGTCTCCCCCGCGCCGACCTCGTAGGACACCCCGTTAACGGCCTTGGCGACCTCGTCGCGGGTGCGGAACTCCACGTGCAGATCGCGTACTTCGAGCAGCACGGTCGCCGTCACCTCAGCTTCGGGTCGAGGGCGTCGCGTACCGCGTCGCCCAGCATGATGAAGGCCAGGACGGTGATCGCCAGCGCCCCGGAGGGCCAGAGCAGGGCGTGCGGGGCGTTGCGGATGTAGGGGGAGGCGGCGGAGATGTCGATGCCCCAGGACACGCTGGGCGGCTTCAGGCCGACGCCCAGGTAGGACAGGGTGGCCTCCAGTGAGATGTAGGTGCCGAGCGCGATGGTGGCCACGACGATGACGGGGGCGACGGCGTTGGGCGCGATGTGCCGCAGCAGCAGCCGGGCGGGTGAGGCGCCGAGCGCGCGGGCGGCCTGTACGTAGTCGTTCTGCCGGGCGGTGATGACGGAGCCGCGCGCGATCCGGGAGAGCTGCGGCCAGCCGAGCAGCACCATGAACCCGACGACCGGCCAGACGGTGTCGCTGGTGACCACCGACAGCAGCACCAGCCCGCCGAGGACGACCGGGATGGCGAAGAAGACATCGGTGATCCGGGACAGCACCGCGTCCCAGGCGCCGCCGAAGAACCCCGCGAGCCCGCCGAGCACCGATCCGGCGAGGGCGACCCCGAGCGTGGCGCACACACCCACGGTGACCGAGGTGCGCGCGCCGTACACGGTGCGGGTGTACACGTCGCAGCCCTGGCCGTCGAAGCCGAAGGGGTGGCCGGGCGCGGAGCCGTCCTGGGCCTTGGCGAGGTCGCAGTCGAGGGGGTTGCCGGAGGTGATGGCAGAGGGCCGGAGGGAGATGACGACCAGGAAGAGGATCACCAGCGCGGAGAGCAGGAAGACCGGGTTGCGCCTGAGGTCCCGCCAGGCGTCGGACCAGAGGGAGCGCGGCCGGCTTCCGGGCCCGCCCCCAGCCGGGCCGCCCGGCACCCGCTCCAGCGTGGCGGCCTCGCCGGCCGCGAGGTCCATCGCGCCGCCCGCGCCGGTCCCGGCGATCGCCCCCCGTGACTGCCGTGACGACGGCTCAGGCATAGCGAATCCTCGGGTCGAGTACCGCGTAGAGCAGGTCCACCAGCAGGTTGGCGACCAGGAAGACCAGGACCAGCACGGTCACGAAGCCGACGACCGTCTGGGTGTTCTGCCGCACGATGCCCTGGTAGAGCTGGAAACCGACGCCGTGGATGTTGAAGATCCGCTCGGTGACGATCGCGCCGCCCATCAGCGCCCCGATGTCGGTGCCGATGAAGGTGACCACGGGGACCAGCGAGGTCCGCAGCAGATGCCGGACGATGACCCGCCGCCGGGGCAGCCCCTTGGCGACGGCGGTACGGACGTAGTCCGCGCGCCGGTTCTCCGCGATCGAGGTACGGGTCAGCCGGGTGACGTAGGCCAGCGAGACCGACGCCAGCACCAGCCCCGGCACGATCAGCTCGCCGAACGGCGCCTCCGGCGAGACCGAGGGCTTGATCCACCCCCACTCCACCCCGAGCAGCAGTTGGAGCACCAGGCCGGTGACGAAGGTCGGCACCGAGATCACCACGAGGGTGAGCAGCAGCACGCCGGTGTCGACGGGCCGGCCCCGGCTCAGTCCCGTCAGCACGCCGAGGCTGATGCCGACGACGAGTTCGAAGAGGATCGCCACGATGGTGAGGCGGACGGTGACGGGGAAGGCGGCCGCCATCAGCTCGGTGACGGGCTGCCCGTTGAAGGCCGTACCGAAGTCACCGGTGAAGACGTTCCCCATGTAGGCCGCGTACTGCTGCCGGAGCGGCCGGTCGAGGCCGAACTCGCGTCGGAGCTGGGCGGCGGTCGCCGCGTCGCACTGCCGCTCCCCGCACAGCCCCGCGACGGGGTCGCCCATCACATTGACCATCAGGAAGATCAGCAGGGTGGCCCCGGCGAACACCGGCACCATCTG
This sequence comes from Streptomyces sp. NPDC058459, assembly GCF_042721685.1. Lineage (NCBI taxonomy): Bacteria > Bacillati > Actinomycetota > Actinomycetes > Kitasatosporales > Streptomycetaceae > Streptomyces > Streptomyces sp. NPDC058459. The sequence continues at coordinate 13,087 of NZ_JBHXLV010000162.1, forward strand.
GAGCAGTCGCCGGACGACATGGCGTCCCATGGCGGGTCAGCTGACCTTGATCTCGTTGTACACCGGCACGCTGAACGGGTTGAGCCGGACGCCGGTGAGCCGCTGGGAGTAGCCCGCGTTGCCGTTCTGGTACCAGAGCGGGATGGCGGCCATGTTGTCCCGGACCACCTCCTCGGCCTGCTGGAAGGTGGCGACCGACTCGGCCGGGTCGGTCTCGGCGTTGGCCCGGTCCACCAGCTCGTCGAACTCGGAGTTGGACCACTGGCCGTCGTTGGAGGAGGCGTCGGTGAAGTACAGCGGCTGGAGGAAGTTCTGGATGAGGGGGTAGTCCATCTGCCAGCCCGCCCGGAAGGGGCCGCTCAACTTGTGCCGGCCGAGCTGGTCGCGGAAGTCGGCGAAGGTGCCGACCGGGTTGCCGACGCAGGCGTCGTCCTTGCCGAGGGCGTGGTTGACGGAGTTGCAGACCGCGTCGATCCACTCCCGGTGCGAGCCGGTGTCCGCGTTGTAGGTGATCTTCAGGGTGCCGCCGGGGATGCCCCCGCCCTGCCGCACCAGCCGCCTGGCGGCCGCCGGGTCGTACTCGCAGGCGTGTCCGCACAGGCCCGCTCTGAAGCCGCCGTCGGCGCCGAGGACGGGTGAGGTCCAGTCGGTGGCGGGGGTGCGGGTGCGCCGGAAGATGGTCCGGGTGATCTGGGCGCGGTCGATGGCCATGGAGAGCCCGGTGCGCACCTTCTCCATGCCGGGCCGGTTCCAGCGCTCGTCGTAGTACGGGAAGGCGAGGGTCTGGATGATGCCGGCCGGGGTGTTGATGTACCGCTCGCCGAGGTCGGTCCTGACGTTCTTCAGCTGGGCGGCCGGGATGTCGTCGGCGAGGTCGAGGTTGCCGGCCATCAGGTCGGTGTAGGCGGTGTTGGTGTCGGTGTAGACCTTGAGGATCACCCCGTCGTTGACCGCCTTGTCCCCGCCGGGGTAGCCGTCCCACTTCCGCAGGGTCATCTGGGAGCCCTTGGTGTAGGACTCGACGGAGTACGGGCCGTTGCCGACCGGGGTCTTCAGCCAGGCGGCGTGGTCGGTGAAGAAGGCCCGGGGCAGCGGGGCGAAGGCGGCGTAGCCGAGGGTGTCGGGGAAGCCGGAGAACTTCTGGTTGAGGGTGACGGTGAAGGTGCGGTCGTCGACCACCTTCAGCCCGGACAGGCTGTCGGCGCGCTGGCGGCCCAGCTCGGGGTGGACCTGGTCGTAGCCGTCGATGTAGCCGAAGAAATAGGCGTTCTTCTGCCTGTTCCTCAGGCTCGCGCCGTAGTTCCAGGCGTCGGTGAAGGAGCGGGCGGTGACCTTCTCGCCGTTGGAGAAGGTCCAGCCGTCCCTGAGCTTCACGGTGTAGTGCCGGGAGTCGGTGGTCTCGACCGACCGGGCCAGCATGTTCTGCGCCTCGCCGGTCCTCGGGTCGTACCGCTTCAGACCCCGGAAGACCATGTCGAGCACCTTGCCGCCCTGCACCTCGTTGGTGTTGGCCGGCTCCAGCGGGTTCTGCGGATCGCCCCAGGAGGAGGTGAGCATCCCGCCGTCCGCGGCACCGCTCGCTCCCCCGCCGCAGCCGGTGGCGGCGAGCACCAGCGCGGCCGCGCCGGCGAACCATCGGGCGTGCGTGAATCCGCGCATGCGTGCCTCCTCAGCGATCCCCTCATGGTTATCTGCTGATACCTAACCAATACCGACATATGACACGCATGTCGTGTCCGTCGATCGCCCGAGCGGGGCACGCCGTCCGGACGCGCGGACACGCGGACGGCCGGGGTGGTGGCAGAGGGTCTTCT
>NZ_JBHXLV010000163.1:0-14592 GCF_042721685.1 Streptomyces sp. NPDC058459
GCCCTTTCTCCATACACTCACTCACACCCGCATACATCCGACCACCTGGAAGGGAACGCACGATGCGCCGAACCGCCGTCGTGGGCAGCGGAGTCGCCGGACTCAGCGCCGCCCATGTGCTGCGCCGGGCCCACCACGTCACCCTGTACGAGGCGGACGACCGCCTCGGCGGCCACGCCCACACGCACGACCTCATAGCCCCGGACGGCCGCATCGACCGGGTCGACTCCGGTTTCATCGTGCACAACCGGCGCACCTACCCGAACCTGCTCCGGCTCTTCCGCGAACTCGGCGTCGCCACGCAGGAGTCGGAGATGAGCATGTCGGTACGGTGCGAGGGCTGCGGCCTCGAGTACGCCGGTGCGCGCGGCGCCCGCGGCCTGCTCGCCCAGCCCCGCAACCTGCTGCGCGCCCGCTACCTGCGCATGCTCGCCGAGGTCCCCGCCTTCCACCGGGCCGCCCGCGCCCTGCTGGAGCACCAGGGCCACTCCACGATGACACTGGGCGAGTTCATGGACCGGTCGGGCTTCTCCCCGTACTTCCGGGCCCACTTCATGACGCCGGTGGTCTCCTGCGTCTGGTCCTGCGACGCCGAGACCGCGCAGCACTACCCGGCCGCGTACCTCTTCCGGTTCCTGGAGCACCACGGCATGCTCTCCGTCACCGGCTCGCCCGTGTGGCGGACCGTGACCGGCGGCTCACGCAGCTATGTCGACCGGGTGGCGGCGGAGATCCAGGAGGTGCGCACCAGCGCCCCGGTCCGCACCGTCCTGCGGCACGCCGACGGCGTCGACATCACCACGCACGACGGCACCACCGAGTCCTACGACCATGTCGTCATCGCCGTCCACCCCGATCAGGCGCTCCGGCTGCTCGGTGACGCCACCGCCGACGAGAAGGAGATCCTCGGAGCCTTCCGCTACTCCCGCAACGCCACCCTGCTGCACACCGACGCCGCCGTGCTGCCCAGGGCCGCGGGAGCCCGCGCGTCCTGGAACTACCTCATGCCGAACTGTTCGGCGGGCTCGGACCGGGTACGCGTCACCTACGACATGAACCGGCTCCAGCGTCTCGACGCCTCCCCGCGCTACCTCGTCACCCTCGGCGGCGAGGACCGCGTCGATCCCGCGCGCGTCCTGGCGCGGATGGATTACGAGCACCCCGTCTACACCCCGGAATCGGTCGCGGCGCAGCGACGGCTGCCCGAACTCGCCACCTCTGTCACCGCGTTCGCCGGCGCTTACCACGGCTGGGGGTTCCACGAGGACGGCTGTCGCAGCGGGGTGGCCGCGGCCGAGGCACTGGGGGTGACCTGGTGAGCACGGCCCCCGCCCTCTACCCGTGCGTCATCCGGCACACCCGCCGCGCCCCCGTGCGCCACGACGGGCCCCCCCGCAACTCCTGGGGGGGGGGCGCCGGCCACCACCCCCCCGACCTACCGGCTTGGCTCCGGCGGTGGGCCGGTTGCCGGGCCAACGACCACTTCACCGGCCGCGCCCCCTCGATCCGTGCCGCGCTCGACGGCTTCCTCGCCGAGCGCGGCATCGACCTGGAAGGGGGCCGCGTCCTCATGCTCGCGCACGCGCGCGTCCTCGGCCATGTCTTCAACCCCCTCACCCTGTACTGGTGCCACGACGCCGAAGGCCACCCCCGCTGCGTGGTGGCCGAGGTGCACAACACCTATGGCGGCCGGCACGCCTACCTGCTGCACACCGACCCGGCCGGGAGGGCCGACGTGGACAAGGAGTTCTACGTATCGCCCTTCTATCCGGTCGACGGCCGCTACCACATGCGGCTCCCGGCCCCCAGGGAGCGCCTCCAGCTCTCCCTGCGCCTGGACCGGCCCGGCAGCCCGCCCTTCACCGCCACCGTCCACGGCACCCGCCGTCCGGCCACCCCCGGCGCGCTGCTGCGCCTGTCCCTGCGCCACCCCTGGTCGACCCTCGCGGTGTCGGCCGCCATCCGTTTCCACGGCATCCGCCTGTTCCTCAGGGGCCTGCCGGTGCAGCCGCGCCAGGTCCGCCACGACCCGGAGAACGCCACATGACCACAGCCCACCCCCGCCCCACGACCAGGACCGGGGAAGCGGTCCCGGCCCCGGTGGACGCCGGCCGCTGGCCCGACGTGGCCGCCGTGCCCAAGGCGTCCTGGCCGGTGCGTACCGTCGCCGCAGGCGTCGTACGGCACGCCCTCGGCGGGCTGCCGCTCCGGGTCCGGTTCCCCGGCGGCACCACCCTGGGCCTGGGCGGACCGCTCATAGAGGTGCGGGACCCGGACGCCTTCCACGCCCGTATCGGCACCACGGGCCTGATCGGCTTCGGCGAGTCGTACATGGCGGGGGAGTGGGACGCCCCCGACCTGGTCGGCGCGCTCACCGTGCTCGCCTCCCACGCCGCCGAACTCGTCCCCGCCCCGCTGCAGCGCCTGCGCCGCCTGTGGGCGCTGCGCCAGCCCGCCGCCCAGCGCAACACCGAGACCGGCGCCCGCGACAACATCAGCCGCCATTACGACCTGTCCAACGACCTGTTCGCCCTCTTCCTCGACGACACCCTCACCTATTCCTCCGCCGTCTTCCGCGGCTTCCCCGCCGAGCACGCCCTGCTCCCCGCCGCCCAGCACCGCAAGATCGACCGGCTGCTGGACCTCGCCGAGGTCGGCGAGGGCACCCGGCTGCTGGAGATCGGCACCGGCTGGGGCGAACTCGCCCTGCGCGCCGCCGCCCGTGGCGCCCACGTCACCTCACTGACCCTCTCCCGCGAACAGCGCGACCTCGCCCGGCAGCGGGTGCGCGAGGCGGGATTCGCCGACCGGGTCGCCATCGAACTCCGCGACTACCGCGAGGCCGAGGGCACCTACGACGCCATCGTCAGCGTGGAGATGATCGAGGCGGTCGGCGCCGAGTTCTGGCCCACCTACTTCCGCACCCTGGACGAGCGCCTCGCCCCCGGCGGCCGGGTCGCCCTGCAGGCCATCACCATGCCGCACGAGCGGATGCTCGCCTCCCGCGACACCCACACCTGGATCCAGAAGTACATCTTCCCCGGTGGCCTGCTGCCCTCGGTCGAGGCCGTCGACCAGACCGTGCGGGAACACACCGGGCTCGCCGTCACCCGCCGTGACGCCTTCGGCGCGCACTACGCCGAGACCCTGCGCCTGTGGCGCGAACGGTTCACCGAGCGCGCCGACGACGTCGACGACCTCGGCTTCGACGCCGTCTTCCGCCGCATGTGGACCTTCTACCTCGCCTACTCCGAGGCCGGGTTCCGCTCCGGCTACCTCGATGTCCAGCAGTACCTGCTCACCAAGGAGCCCACCCGATGAGCCCGCTGAGCCTCCTCGGCACCCCCGCCCGTACCGGCGCCGCCCACCGGATCGCCGCGCTCGTCGAGGACGCGCTCGGCGCCCCGCTGCCCGTCCGGCTGCGCGCCTGGGACGGCAGTGAGAGCGGCCCGTCCGGGACCCCCGTCATCGTCCTGCGCTCCCGGCGCGCCCTGCGCCGACTGCTCTGGCAGCCCGGCGAACTCGGCCTCGCCCAGGCGTACATCACCGGTGAACTCGACGTCGAGGGCGACCTCGCCGAGGGCCTGCGCACCGTCTGGGCCGCAGGCCGCGAGCGCGGCGCGCACACCCCGAGCCTCACCCTCACCGACCGGGCCCGCGCGGTCGGCGAGGCGGTACGGCTCGGTGCGATCGGCCCACGGCCGCCCGTGCCCGCCTCCCAGGCCCGGCTGCGCGGCGGCCGGCACACCAAGGCACGCGACCGCGCCGCGATCAGCCACCACTACGACCTGTCGAACGACTTCTACCGCCTCCTCCTCGACGAGACCATGGCCTACTCCTGCGGCTACTGGACCACCGAGGCCGGCGAGAAGGCCGACCCCGCCGACGCCCAGCGGGCCAAGCTGGAGCTGATCTGCCGCAAGCTCGGCCTCACCGCCGGCTCCCGGCTGCTCGACATCGGCTGCGGCTGGGGCTCGCTCACCCTGTATGCCGCCGAACAGCACAAGGCCCAGGTCACCGCCGTCACCCTGGCCCGTGAACAGGCCGCGTACGTCCGTGAGCAGGTCCGTCTGCGCGGTCTCGAACAGCGGGTGGAGGTGGTCTGCCAGGACTACCGCGACATCACCGGCTCGGCCTACGACGCGGTCGCCACCGTCGAGATGGGCGAGCACGTCGGCGACGCCGAGTACCCCGCGTTCGCGGCCGCCCTGCACCGGATGGTCCGCCCGGAGGGCCGGGTGCTGGTGCAGCAGATGTCCCGGGGCGCCAACGCGCCGGGCGGCGGCGCGTTCATCGAGGCGTACATCGCGCCCGACATGCACATGCGGCCCCTCGGTGACACGGTCGGCCTCCTGGAGGCGGCCGGTCTGGAGGTGCGCTCCACGGAGTCGATGCGCGAGCACTACGTCCGCACCGTTTCCGCCTGGCACGAGACCCTGGAACGCCGCTGGGACGACGTGGTCGCCCTGGTCGGCACCGAGACCGCACGCGTGTGGCGGCTGTACCTGGTCGGCGGGGCGCTCGCCTTCGAGGAGGGCCGCATGGGCGTGGACCAGATCCTCTCCGTACGGCGTGACGGCGCGGGCGCCAGCGGGCTCGACCTGTCCGAGGCCGCCGACTGGTACCGGAACCTGGGGCAGCTGTGAACGGCTTCCACTGGGCCGCCTTCGCCGCGAACCTCGGCTGGGCGGCACTCACCGCGCTCGGCGTCATGGTGATCACCTTCGCCGTGGCCGTCCGCAAGGGCATGCACCGGATCGTGGACATCGCATGGGGCGCCGCCTTCGCCGCGGTCGCCCTGGCCACCTTCGGCGCGTCGGCCGGCGAGGGCGACCTCGTCCGCCGGGCCCTCGTCACCGCCCTCACCGTCGTGTGGGGCGTCAGGCTCGCCGTCCACATCGGGCGGCGCGGCCGGGGCCACGGCGAGGACCCGCGTTACGAGGAAATGCTCGGCAAGGCGTCCGGCAACCGGAATCTGTACGCCTTCCGCATGATCTACCTGCTCCAGGGCGCCCTGGTCTGGCTGGTCTCGCTGCCGGTCCAGGCCGCCCAGTACGCGACCGGCCCGGTGTCGGTGCTCGCCTGGACCGGTACGGCCCTGTGGGCGGTCGGCATCTTCTTCGAGGCCGTCGGCGACGCCCAGAAGGCCCGCTTCAAGGCCGACCCCGCCAACAAGGGCCGCATCATGGACCGGGGGCTGTGGCGCTACACCCGGCACCCCAACTACTTCGGCGACTTCTGCGTCTGGTGGGGGCTGTTCCTGATCGCCTGCGACGGCGGAGCCGCACCCGCCGTGGTCTCCTTCGTCTCGCCGCTGTTGATGAGCTATCTGCTGATCAACGGCAGCGGCAAGCGCCTGCTGGAGCGCCGTATGTCCGGCCGCCCAGGCTGGGACGCGTACGCCGCCCGCACCAGCGGCTTCTTCCCGCTGCCCCCGCGCGGCTGACGCCGGACCACGAAAGGAAGGGGAGCCCCGGTGATCCAGGGCTCCCCTCCTTTCGTGCCTCCGCCGGGCCTAGGTCGGCAGGCTCAGCACCGTCAACGGCGTGGTCGTCGGCCTGGCCGAGCCGCCCGCCGGTTCCACGGTCAGCCCGACGCCCGAGGCCCCGTCCACCGCGCCCCGCATCAGCACCGTCTGGCTGGCGCGCGCCGGGTCCATCAGGCCGGCGTTCCGCATGGTGCCGCCGTCGTCGAACCAGAGCTGGTACACCTTGCCCTTCGGCGGCTCGGGCATCCGGGACGACACGTACACCGCCCGGTCCCGCCGGGCGGAGACCACCACCGTGCCGGTACCGCCGGCCACCTTCACCGTGCGGGACTTGGCGTCCGGCGCCGCCAGCACCCCGGCCAGCTCGGACGCCTGCCGCTCCGCCTGCACCGCCCGCTGCTGGGCGTCCTGCGCGCGCTCCCACTGCCACACCGCCGTACCGCCGAAGACGGAGGCCGCCGCCACGCACGCGGCCAGCGCCCAGCGGGCCGGAGCCGCGCCGAGAGCCTTGCTGCGGCGGACCCGCTCCGCCGGGGTGGTCGAGGGCGTGAGCTGGCGCACCGAGCCCACGCGGTGCAGCACCTCCTCCCGCATCGCCGGGCGCACCGGCCCTGAAGCGGCCAGCGCCAGCCGGGCCGCGGCCGCCTCGAACTCCTCCACCTCACGGGTGCAGGACGGGCAGCCCGACAGATGACGCTCGAAGTCGGCACGCTCGTCGTCGGGCAGCGCGTGCAGCGCGTAGGCACCCGTCAGCGTGTGTGGATCGGTCATGGTCACGCGGTCACCCCCAGGCAGTCGCGCAGCCGGATGAGGCCGTCGCGCAGTCTTGTCTTGACGGTGCCGAGCGGCAGGGCGAGCGCCTCCGCCACTTCCCGGTAGGTCAGCCCCCGGTAGTAGGCCAGAGTCACCGACTGACGCTGGAGGTCGGTCAGCGTGCGCAGACAGCGCCGCACCTGCTCCTGCTCCAGCCGGGACTCCACCTGCTCGGTCACCTCGTCGTACTCCGGCGTGCGGTCCAGCAGGGCCGCCTTGGTGTCGCGGGCGGCGGCGGCCTCCACCGAGCGGACCCGGTCCACAGCACGCCGGTGCGCGAGCGTCAGAATCCAGTTGATCGCGGTGCCCCGGTCGGGCCGGTAGCGCGGAGCGGTGCGCCAGACCTCCACCAGCACGTCCTGGGCCACCTCCTCCGACTGCGCCAGGTCGCGCAGCACCGCCCGGACGACCCCGAGCACCGAACCGGCCACGGTGTCGTAGACCGAGGCGAACGCCTCCTGGTCGCCGAGGGCCACCTCATGCAGCAACTGCTGCAAGTCCGGTTCCGCTGCCGGGTTCCTGCCGATGTAGACGGCTTCCTTCACAACTGTCCTCTCCAACGTTGCGCCGGGGCGGGGCTCCCGCGAACTTCCACGGGAGTCGTCCCCGCGTAATCCGAGGCCGCAGGGGCCGCGGATTGGTCGCCCGGACCCATACTGGCCTACTGGCCTACGGGCTCAGACCAGCCCGGTTACGGTCACGGTGATCTTCGGTGGCTCCTGACCGGGCAGCAGCCCGGCAAGCCGTTCCTCCGTGGCCCTGACGACGGCGCGGACCACGTCGAGGGTGCGGAGCTGGCCCCGTGCCACCAGGTGGATCTCCACCCGCCACGGCCCGGCCCCGTCCGGGCGGCTCAGCCGCACCCCGGAGGGCACGGCCCGGACCCCGTCGGCGGTGCTCGCGCCGCGCGGCAGCGCCGAGCGGAGCCGGCCGCCGAAGCCCGGCCGCAGGAACGCCACCCCCGGCACGGACTCCACGGCGGCGGCGATCTCCCCGGTGAGCGTGGTGCGCAGCGCGCGGTCAGTCATCGCCCGAACCCTCCTCGGCTCCGGCCGGTGCGTCCACGAGATCGACGATCCGGATGTCCACCGACGCGGGCCGCAGCCCCAGCCGCAGCCGGGCGGCCCCGGCTACCCGGCGCCGTACCTCCTCGACCACCTCCTCCAGCGGCACGCCCAGCGGGGCGTGCACCTCCAGGCGCACCGTCACCTCACCCCGCGCGGGGGCGTCCGGCGGCGCGATCCGGCACGAACCCGCACGGACCCCGGTGACCGTCTCGGCGGCGGCCCGCAGGGTGCGCGCGACGACCGCCTCCATCACCCAGAGGTCCTCGTCGTCGTCCCCGAGCGGCACCGGGCGGCCGGGCCGCAGCTCCATCCGGACCACGTCCATCACCCGCCGGGTCAGCGCCGAGGCGTCGTAGCCGGTGTCCTCCGGGACGGTCTCCTCCCGCAGCTCCCGCACCGTCGTCTCCAGCAGCGTCAGCTCCCGCACCGCGCCCGCGCAGTGCGGACAGCCGGCGCGGTGCGGATCGGGGGCGCCCCGCTCCCAGGCGTCCCAGACGCCGGACAGCAGCCGCCCGCAGGCCAGCCGCTCGTCGTCGCCGTAGGACCCGGTGTACCGGTCGGGCGGGTCGGTGTGGGTGGTCATCGCCAGGCCCCCAGTGCTCGTGTCAGACAGCGTCGTGCGCGGAAGACGCGGGCGCGCACCGCCTCCTGGCTGATGCCGACCGTCTCCGCGATGAACTCGTAGGAGCGTCCGTCCAGTTCGCGCAGGACCCAGCAGGCCCGCTGCTCCGCCGAGAGTTCGTCCAGGGCCCGGCGCATCCCGCGCACCGCGTCCCGCGCCTCGGTGACGCGCTCGGGGGAGTCGTACTCCGGCGCCGCGAACTCCCCAGCCGCCTCCAGCGACGTCACCGGCCGGCGCGCCCGCAGGACGTTCAGGCACCGGTTGGTGACGATGCGGTAGATCCAGGTGCCGAACGAGGAACGCCGCTGGAACTCCGGCAGCCGGCGCCAGGCGCTGATGAAGGCGTCCTGCACCGCGTCCTCCGCCTCCGCACGGTCGCCCAGCAGCCGGGTGGCCAGACCCACCAGTGCCGGGGCGTGCGCGCGCACCAGAACGGCGAACGCCTCCTCGTCGCCCTCGGCCGCACGCACCGTCAGCAGGCCGTCGTCCGGGCGCGCCGCGCCGGCCTCCCGTGCCGGGGTGCCGTCGGGAGCGCGTTCCGGCCCCGGATACGTGATCTGTCTGCGGGCCCCCGACACCGGGCGGCTCCTCTCCGTCGTCCTGCCCCTTCGACATCTCCGGGGCGGCTTTGTGACGCGGTATCCGCCGCGCCCCTTTCGGCCGTGCCCCTCATCCGCTACTTCAGGCAGGAAAACCCAGGTGGATGCAGGTCGCGGGGCGCGTCAGGGAGGGGATGACAGGCTTCGGCGGAGAAAATCGGGGAATCCGCGTCACAGTCGTGGACCGGCCGGGTCCAACGGAACGACACCAGCAGTACGGCCCCTCGAGAGGACCTGGTCATGAGCGTCCAGAGCGCCCCCGCCACCACCGGCACGGCCCCGGCGGGCCCCACCGCCAAGACCCAGCCGTCCACCACCCACCTCGCCGCCGGCGCCACCGGAGCCGACGAGCCCGCCGCCACGCGCGGCCGTACCTCCATCGCCGACGTCGTCGTCGTGAAGGTCGCCGGGGTGGCCGCGCGCGAGATCCCCGGAGTGCACGCCATGGGCGGCGGCCTGTCCCGCACCTTCGGCGCCGTCCGCGACCGCGTCCCCGGCGGCCGTTCCAACGTCGGCCGGGGCGTCAAGGTCGAGGTGGGGGAGCGGCAGACCGCCATCGACCTCGACCTGGTCGTGGAGTACGGCGTACCGATCGCCGACCTCGCCCGCGACGTCCGGGAGAACGTCATCGACGCCGTCGAGCGGATCACCGGCCTGGAGGTCGTCGAGGTCAACGTCACCATCAACGACGTCCACCTGCCCGACGACGAGGACCCCGCCCCGGAGACCGCCTCCCGCGTGGCCTGACGGCGCGCCGCGGCGACGAAGAGCCGGGCGGAAGAGCAGGACTGAAGGAGACGTACGACATGGACAGAGCACTGGTAGGGCTGATCGCCGGTGTCGCGCTGGCGTTCGCGGGCTGGTTCGGCGGGTTCGGCGCCTTCCTGCTCGTGGCCGCGCTCGGCGCGGTGGGCTACGCGGTCGGGTACTGGTTCGACCGGGGCGGACGCGCCGGGGACCTGCGGCACACCTTCGATCGGGGCCGCCGGTGACCGCCCCAGGACAGCGCGGCACCACCACGGTCTCCGACCGCGCCGCCCGCCGGATCGCCGGCCGGGCCGTCACCGAGGCGCTGCCCGGCCGCGCCGCGCGCGCCACCGGCTCGTCGGCCTCGGTACGCGGCGGCCGGGCCGAGATCGCGGTCGACGTCGCGCTGCCCTACCCCGCGCCGCTCACGCCCACCGTCCGCCGCGTCCAGGACCATGTGACCGCCCGCACCGCCGAGCTGACCGGCCTCGACGTCCGTACGGCCCGCGTCGGCGTCACCGCGCTCACCCCGGACCGGCAGACCGCACCCGGCGCACCCGGCGCACCGGCGCCGGAGGCGGCATCCGGGGGCCGGGTCCCGCGCCGCTGGTGGGCGCGGCGCGGACTGCCCCTCGGCGTGCTCGTCCTGCTCGCCACCCTCACCTGCGGCGCCCTCGCCACCGACCTGATCCTCGTGCACGCCGGCCACCGCCCGGCAGCCCTCTGGCGCACCGGGGCCCTGCACTGGCTCTACGCGCACGGACCCGGTGAACCCCCGGTCACCGCGGCCGCCCTCGGCTGCGCCCTGCTCGGCGTCTGGCTGATCGTCCTCGCCGTCACCCCCGGACGGCGGGGGCTGCTCACCGCCCACTCCCCGGCACCGGCCACCCAGGTCGCCGTGGACCGCGCGGCGGTCGCCGCCCTGCTCCGGGACGCCGCCGCCGCCACCGACGGCGTCGACACGGTCGCCGTACGGGTCCGGCGCCGCCGCGCCACCGTCCGCGCCGCCCTCGCCTTCGGGGACCGCGCCGCCACCCGCGAGCAGATCACCGACGCCGCGCGCCGCGCCCTCACCGAGTGCGGCCTGCGCCGCCCGCTGCGGCTGCGCGTCGCCGTACGCCCCCTGCCGGTGTGGACCCCGCCCCCGGCCGGACCGGCACCGGCGCCGACGGGTGCCGTGGCGCCGGCGGGAGGAAGCTGATGCGCACCGCCCTCAACCGCTGCGTCCTCGCCGCCGCCGGACTCACCCTGCTGGCCGCCGGGGCCTGGCTGGCGTCCGCCGACCCGGCCCTCGGCACCCGCATGCCCGCCTGGTGGCCGGAGCCCTCCGGCGACGTCACCTTCCTGAGCCCGGCCCGCGTCCTCGACCTGCGCGGCCAGGGCTGGTGGACGCCCACCGCCCTCGCCGCCTCCCTCGCCCTCACCGCGCTCGGCGCCCTGTGGTGCGCCCGCCGGTTCCACGGCGGCGGACGCCCGCTGATCAGCCTGCCCGCACCCGGCTCCACCGTGCGCGCCCGCGCCCTGGAGGAGGCCGTCGCCCGCGACGCGGCCGCCCTCGACGGCGTCGCCCACTGCCGTGCCCGCGTCCACGCCGGACGCGGCCGGATCACCGTGCGGCTGCACCTCTGGCTCCAGCCCGACACCACCCCCGACGCCCTGCGGCCCGGCGTCACCCGGCTCCTCGGCTGGGCCCGAGCGGCCGCCGACCCCTGTCCCGTCCACGGCCGGGTGCGCCTGAGCGCCCGATCCCACCAGGTACCGCATGTCCGCTGAATCACACGCCCCCACCGCCACCCGACCGCCCCGGCCCACCCAATGGGGCGCGGCACTGCGCCGCACCCCGCTGTCCATGTGGCGCGACGACGTCTCCGACGACGCCGCCGCCCTCACCTACTACGCCATCCTGACCGTGCTGCCCGCCCTCCTCGTCACCGTCATCGCCTTCGCGCTGATCAGCCCCGGCACGGCGGAACGCTTCATCAGCCAGGTCACCGCCTATGCCCCCGCCGAGTCCGGCGGCGAACTCCACGACGTGCTGGGCCGCATGCTGCGCCCCGACGCCGCCGTCTGGCCGCTGCTGGTCGCCGGGTCCGCCAGCGCCGTCTGGTCCGCCTCCAGCTATCTGGCCGTCTTCCGCCGCTCCCTGCACCGCATGCACCGAGTCGAGGACCACCGCTCGCCCCTGCGCAAGGCCCACCGCATCGTGCTGACCGCGCTGGCCCTGCTCGGCCTGCTCGTGGTCAGCGCCCTGGTGCTGCTGCTCACCGGGCCCGTCGCCGAAGCCGCCGGACGCTTCTTCGGCCTCGATGCCACGGTGGCCTGGGTGTGGCGCCTGCTGCGCTGGCCACTGCTGCTGATCCTGGCGGTCGTGCTGATCGTGGTCGTCTTCCGTACCGGCCCCCCGCACGCCAAGCGGCGCGGGCACAGCCTCCCCGGCGGACTGCTCGCCGCCACGCTGTGGATCACGGTGTCCGGCGGCTTCGCGCTCTACACCTCGGTGCTCGGCGGCTACAGCAGGCTCTACGGTTCGCTCGCGGGGTCGGTCGTCTTCCTGATCTGGCTCTGGCTGTCCAACCTGGCCCTGCTCACCGGCGCCCAGTTCACCGCCGAGCTGTGCCGCACGCCGGCCGAACCGCCCCCGCGGGCCCGTTGAGCCGGGGAGTGCGGGCCGGGTCCAGCAACTGTGCCGCGATCCCCGCCGCCTACAGCACCCTGCCGGGCACCAGCAGCCACCGGTGCCGGGCACCCGCGGGGAGCCACGCGTGCCGTACGGCGAACGCCCCGTGGCGAATTGCCGTCCGCCGTCCTTCATCGAGTGCGACCTGCCGGAGTCGTCCCGGCCCGGCTGACCGGGACGACTCCCGCGACGGCTAGCCGATCCGCCACAGGTGGTCGTCGGTGCCGTTGTCCGCGAACTGCACGACCTGCGCGCTGTTCGCCGTGGACATCCGGTCCACACCGAGCACCTTGCCGCTGTGCTTGTTCTGGAGCCGGAACCAGCCGTCACCGTTGTCCAGACGCCGCCACAGATGGTCGTCCGTGCCGTTGTCCTCGTACTGGACGACCAGCGCGCTGTCGGCCGTCGACATGCCGTCCACACCCAGTACCTTGCCGCTGTTGCCGTTGCGGACCAGGAACCAGCCGTCGCCCCGGTCGAGCAGCTGCCAGGCGTGGTCGGCGGTCGGCGTGTCGTCGAACTGCACCACCCGGGCGCTGTTGGCCGTGGACATGTTGTCCACGGCGAGCACCTTCCCGCTGTTCTTGTTCCGCACCCGCCGGAACGGCGGCTCCGGGGTCCACGGGCGGCCGTCCGGTGCCGCGGTCGGGAAGCTGCTGATCCGCAGCCGCGCCGCCCCCATCGGCACCAGCGTGACCGTCTCCACAGGGGAGGTGGACCGGGCGGGGCTCGGCTGGAGCGGCGCGACCACGTGCTCGTCGTCCGCGATCCACTCGGGGATACGGCGGGCCTGCGCCGTCAGCCGCACGGGCGTGCTCTCCAGGGTGAACGGGTTGGCCGGGACCGCGCCTGCCGCCCGGACGAACTCCGGTACCGCGTCCGGCACCAGCCCGTAGTTCCACGGGGAGGTGGCGTGCACCTCGTACTCGGGGAAGGTGTCGTCGCCCGCGTAGCGGACGTAGCGCTCGCCGATCCTCAGCGCGTACGTGAGCGGGCCGTGCGCCACGCTGACCGCGTTCCCGCCGCCCGTCCAGGTACGGATCGTCGTGCGCTGGGGGAGCCTCAGGGCGACGACGTCGCCGTTCGCCCAGGTGCGGTCCACGGTGACGAAGGCCGGGCCCGGACGCGCGGCCACCGCCTGGCCGTTCACCGTGAGCACCGGGTCCGGACACCAGCCCGGCACCCGCAGCCGCAGCGGGAAGCGGACCGCCCCGGGCGTGGACAGGGTGAGCCGGACCGTGTCGCCGAAGGGGTAGTCGGTCTGCTCGGTGACCGTGACCCGCGTCCCGCCGGCCACGGTGGCCGTCACCCGGCTCGGCGCGTAGAGAGCGGCCGCCAGACCCTGGTCCGGGGTGGCGAGCCACAGTTCCTCGGTGAAACAGGGCCAGCCCATGCCGTAGTTGTGCGGGCAGCACCGGTAGTTGTCGATGCCCGGCTGGAAAGACTGCATGGCGAAGCCGTTCTGGAACTGCCCCTGCGTCTTCGCCGCGTTGTCCAGGTCGACGCTGTTCGCGCTGGTGATGTAGTGCACCGCCCGGCCCTGCGGATCGAGCGCGGCCGGCAGCATGTTGAACGCCAGCTCCTCGCACCGGTCCGCCCACACCGGGTCCCCGGTGACCCGGGTGAGCAGCTCGTGGCTGGCCATGAACTCGACGATCCCGCAGGTCTCGAACCCCTGCCGGGGATCACCGAACCCGGCCCGCAGATTCTCGTCCCCGGCGAATCCGCCACCCGGGAACTGCCCGTACACACCCAGCACTTGGTCGTACGTGCGGTACGTGGCACCCGTGTCCGCGGCCGAGCCGGAACGCCGGGCGTACTGGGCCGGTTCCCGGAAGCCCTGCGCGATGTTGACGTTGTGCGCGGTGGGCAGCGGGCCCGTCCAGTCGGCGCCCCAGGTGTGCATCTTGTCGGCGAGGTCCAGCAGGAAGGCGTCGCCGGTACGGTCGTGCAGCCACAGCGCGATGTCCAGACCGTCGCCCCAGCGGGTGGAGATCCAGCTGTGGTCGAAGGCGCCCCGGCCCTGGGCGTTCATGAAGGTCAGGAAGCGGGTCAGGAACGGGATGATCCGCTGGTCGCCCGCGTACTCCTGCCAGGTGCGCAGTGCCATCAGCAGCGGCAGGAACGGCCAGAAGTCGGGGCCGCCGTCCAGCGAGGTGCGCAAGGCGCGCGGACCGAAGAACCCGTCGGACTGCTGGGTGGCCAGCACCGCGTCGATCCAGCGGCGGGCCCGCGCCAGCGCGTCGGCGTCCCCGGTGGCGATGGCAAGGGGCACGAAACCCCGTAGCCAGTAGGGAAGTTCCTCCCAGCCGGGCTTCTCGGGACGCACCCAGCCGGAGTCGTCGAAGTTCAGGAAGTGCGAGCGCTGGTCGTAGTGGCCGCACAACCCGTCGAGCTGAAGTCTGAGCTGGCCGGCCAGCCAGCCGCGAGCGGTGACGCTGCCCGGGGGGAGCCGGGTGAAGGCGGCCGGTGCGAGCGAGCGTGCGGCCGGGGCGGCGTAGGCGAGGGGGCCGGAGAGTGCGGCCGAGCCCAGCGCCAGCGCGCTGCCGGCCAGGAAGTGACGTCGATGGAGGGACATG